>JAFMSA010000625.1 GCA_017353855.1 Alphaproteobacteria bacterium | reverse complement strand
CTAGCCAGGCTTGATCGTAATGTCCTCGAACGGCGCAGTGTAAGCGAAGCCGGGAATCATACCAAAACCCGATTGCCCGACCCGGGGTCCGACGCCGTTCAAGAACGCCAGCTCCCAGATGGGTGCGTATACTGCTTTATCGTAGACAAGCTGCTGCATCTTGTCGAGGATGGTCGCGCGTTTGCTGCGGTCGAGTTCATCGGCTTGCTGCGGGTAGAGAGCGTCGATGTCGGGATAGCTGCCGTAGGCGTAGGCGCCACCTTTGACGACGAAGGAGGCAAGCCGGGTGGCGGCATTGCCGAAGGCGCCGCTGGCCCCGCGCAAGATGCCGCGGCGGTACTTTTTGGCGGCGTACGCGGAAATGAAGCCGGCACGCTCGACCGGCTGCAATCGGGTGCGGATGCCGACCTGCTGGAGGCTATCGACGGCCGCCTCTCCGATGTTCGAATACGAGCTGTCGCAATAGAACGGCCCGGCGTCGAAGCCGTCGGGGTATCCGGCCTCCGCCAGCAGCCGCTTGGCCATGGCTGTGTCGTACGTCGCCGCCGGTGGCGGCCAGTAATAATCGAACGTATCGGGAATGATGCTGTTGTTGATCCGGCAGTGTCCGAGGAACAACGCCTGGTTCATGCCGTCACGGTCGAGCGCGAGGTTGGCCGCCTGACGCACCTTGAGATCATGCCAGGGCGATCCCGGATCCCACTGTTCGGGAAAGTAGATCCAGTTCGCCGCCTGCGTGACGACCGCCTTCAGTGTCAGTCCCGGCGTCCGCTGGACTTCCTGACCAAGCTCGCCACGGATCGAGTAGGCGATGTCGACCTCGCCGCGCTTCAACGCCGCCAGCCGCGTCGACTCGTCGGGTATCACTTTCATGACGATGCGCTTGATCGCCGGCGTCTTGCGCCAATAGCCCTCGAACGCCTCGAGCACCAGCTCGACACCCGGTGTGAATGATACGAACTTGTACGGGCCAGCGCCGATCGGCGCCTTTTTGAAGCCATCCGCGCCGACCTTCTGTACGTAGGCCTTCGGCACGACCCATCCGGCGCCACTGGCGCTCGAATAAAAGGTCAGGAAATCGGGCCACGGTTTCTTGAGTTTGAAGCGGACGTGCTGCGCGTCTGGCGTCTCGATCGCTGCCACGTTGTCCTGCATCTCAGTGTGCGCGGCGCCACGGTAGCGCTCGTACGAGAACCGCACGTCCTCAGCAGTAACCGGCTCCCCGTTGTGGAACTTGGCGCCCCTGCGGATCGTGAAGTCGTAGGCGAGGCCGTCTTCCGAGGCCGACCAAGCTTCCGCCAGGCACGGCGTCTGCGCGCCGCCCGGCATGGGTTTCACCATCGCATCGTGCAGCGCGTACAGCACCATGAACGGCGTGATGATTCCCAGCGTGTCTGCCGGATCAAACCAACCCGGCGCCAGCGACACGTGGATCGCCCAGGTCAGTTGCCCCTGTGGGGCGGCGGCGAACGCCGGGCCGACGCCGCCGGCGGCCAAGCCGAGAGCGGCGACCGCCAATACCTCGCGCCGCGTCATCTGCGCAGACATTTCCATGTTTCCTCCCAATGGCCCGTCATGGGCGGACCTTCAGGCAGTCTACCCGCAATCCCGCCCCCTTGTCTGCGCCGACCTTATTGCGGTAGCCCCTCGCCCCTCACCGGCCTCGAGCGTCAGAATCTCGTAGCGTGCAGTGCGGAGGAGCCGGCGATCACGTCGAACGAGGACCCGCCGAGCCGTGACTTGACTCCTTCAGGAACGCGAGCCGCCCCGTGGGGAGCGACCACGGTGCGCCGGAAGACCTTGCCGTGCGGCTCGACCGATGCTGCTCACAGACGCGTCGAGGCCGGCGTAACTCTCGTAGGCGATCGGCCCGCCGTTGACGCCGGCAGCTCCGCTGCGGCGGCCATCCATGACCAGGATTGGTCGGCTCAGAAGCAGGCAAAATCCGTCGCGCGCTCAGTCCCGGCTCACCAGATGGAGGGTGAGCGAGAAAGCGCGCACGACTATGAGGCTCATAGCCCCACCTCCGTGGCCGCCATGCGCGGTGGCGCGGCAAACGACCCCACTAGCGCCGGAGGGATTCGTGCGAGCACCCGCGGATGGCGTCGGTTGACAAACCGGAAAAAGCCTAACGTGATCATCAACAGGCTGTCGCCGACTGGACCCACTCGCTGCTATTGCACACAACGGGCGACCGCAGCGAGAACGGAAGGATCACCACGAACATCGCCGACACATGGCCGACCGGTAAGGGCCGGGTCGAGTGAGGACGGCCCGTTTCTCACCATCAGTTCGGCTAAAACGGCGAGCCGGCGTCCGATCCTCTGGTTGACCCGTGATAGAGACAGAGGCCGCTCGCCTAAGACATCCGGCCGGAGCCCAGCAGGCGCCCAAACTGCGCCAGCACCCGATACCACCGGGATATTCGTAAATTTTCCACGGCAGAACAGCCGACAAAAAGCTTGCACAAGATTTCGGGGTGGATACGCACGATGCGGGAATGCTGCACGGCTCGGTGCGAGCGCTTGCAACCACAAGCCGTATCGGCCAGCTCGGACGCGACCCAGACCAGGCGGTAGCGGCTCGAGCATGTCGCAGCATAAACGCCGTCGTCGCGACGTCGGACACATCGAAGACGAAAGCGCCCTCGTGCATTTAATAGCTCGCCTCAAGAGCGCATGGGTTTGGTTTGGCGCTCGGCGCCCGTTCCGGTTAAAGGTACCTCCGGCAAGAGAACCCGTTGGCCAGAGTGTAAACCTAAAGTTAAGAGACTGGAGCTGTCGGCATGGCTGCGAGGCCGTGCGGCGCCACGGGCGAGTGCCTGGATGAAGGGCGGAGACTTCCCGAATGCGCCGACCGCCGCTGCGGCCCGTTGGACAATTCACCTCTGCTTTTTTATGCGAATAGCCAGGACTGTTGATCTTGAGCCATCTGGCGCGCGGCGTGCACGGGTCCTGGAGGTGCATCGCGACGATGCCCTCGAGTTCGTGCGCCCACATGAGTGCGAAGAGCTCGCGTCGTCTGCCGACACAGGAGCTCGGAAACGATCGCCGATCTCTCGGAAGGAACGGCGTGCAGCCGCTGGCGGCGCTCTGCATCGAGCCAAAGCGGATCGAAGGCCACATAGGCGGGTACCCGCGTGCCCGAGAAGCTCGTAGAATTGTATTCTCCCGATTTCGTAGGCCGCGATCATCTCGCCGTCGAGAATGGCGTCGGTGGACGTCGAGCACGGCTGCGACCCGGTCGGGAAGCGATCGCGTGTTGCCCTCTCTGGCGGCCGCGGACAT
>JAFMSA010000110.1 GCA_017353855.1 Alphaproteobacteria bacterium | reverse complement strand
CGCCCCGCACACATAAGGGTCGACAGTCCGCTGCCATAATCGAGGCAGCGCTGCGATCCGATATCCCTTTACCCCCGCCTGCGATATCGGCCCCTACTCGGTGGCTCGGCGTACCGCGGCGGCGCCCGCCGGCGCTCGGGGTAAGGCTTCAACATCGTGCGGATCGCGCGCAGCGCCTGAACCCTTGGCAAGAAAGGGTAACGGACCCCTTTGATGATGCGGTCGAGCTCCTTGACCAGGAGTTCGACCTGGTCGTCGGTAAGGTGCAAGTCCATTCAAAGCCCAAGTGAGGCCACAAACCGAGCCTGCCGTTGCAGGGCTCGCTTAATCAGTGAAGGCCGCAGGTACTAAACCCTAAGATTTAACTGAAGTTTAATCCGGCGCGCACCGCCGTCGTTAACTGTTGATGACCGCCGTGTAAAGATAGCGGGCATTGCCCGCCGCCCGTTGGCGAAGCCGTTCCCGGCCGGCTCGGCTAGGGGGCAGAGGAGCCTCCAGCCCAGCTGTGACAGCGAATACGATTGCTTCCGGCATGCTTCCACTTTCCTGCTTGCCGTTGGCAGATGCCCCGTGGAAGCCAGGGAGCAAGCTAGCAGAAAAACGCCGCCGGAGCGCCCGAGAAGCCCGGCGGCGAGGGTCAGGTAGCCGTGCCGCCGTATGATCGGCACGGCGTGGCGAGCCTATCACACAAAAGCCCGCGGGCGGCACATTGTTCTCTCTGCCGGCGATGCACGGTTGGCGTTGGTAGGGCTCCCTGCAGATCGGCACCCTGCGGGGCTGAGCCGATCAGGCTGACCCCGGCTAGATCGGCGTGGGAGAGATTGGCTTTCTGCAGGCCCCTGCACCCTGCAGATTGCTATTGCTCAGATTGGCGCCTGTCAGCTGGTCGGCGATGAGGCTGCCATCCAGCAAGCTGACATCCATCAGATCGATGCGGCTCAGGGTTGAGATCATGCAGGTTTGACCCACTGATGTCGATCTCGGCGGCCGCAGCATTTGTTCTTCGTCCAGCAGGCAGACCTGTGTGACAGCAGGGTCGACGCGGCTGCGGTGTCTTGAAGATATCTACCGCGGGTGGGTAGAACACTCGTAGGTTTGTTTTCGCGAAAGATACATATCAACCCGTGAACGTTGCGTAGGACTCCGGGGATGGGAGGTTATCGATGTCCCTGGTATGTATCTTTGAATTTACAGGTACGCCTTCCGCGGCGGCTGTTGATCCGCTCGCCACCGGGATTGAATAAGCCCCCGGACACCGCGCTCCCGGCGTCCCCTTTCGATAGACGGAGACATCAATAATTTGGCGTGAATTATCAGACCAATCTGACAACGACCGCCTATGTCCGCTAGCGAGACGCCCGCCCTCGGGCCAAGAGAGCGCCGTCTCTCACTATTACCTCGAGATAGGGCCTCGAAACCATGGCGACATGGAAGCTGACGAATTACCTCGACCCGGTCCAATCGGCCGGCCCCCGTGTCTGGGGGTATGCTCGGGTCAACTCCGAGGCTGATTCTAGAAACAGCTTGGACGAGCAAAGGCGGAAGATCGACGGGCGTTGCGCCGAGAACGGCTGGCGCCTTGAGCGGATCTATGTCGATGCCGGTGTGTCGGGTTCGAGGCCGCTCGTTCAACGCCAGGAAGGGGCGAAGCTCCTCCTGGCTGTACGTCCAGGCGACATTGTTGTTGCTGCGAAGATGGACCGGATGTTTCGCTGCGCTTTCGATGCGTGGCCGGTCGACCTGCCCTTGGCGTCCCTGAGACGGCGCTCTCGGATCAGGAAGGCCCACCGCTATTCGAGATGGAGCCTCGAACAATGGCTATACGACAAATAGCGAGCTGGCTTGACCCTGTTCAATCGAGCCCCTTCGCATTTCTTCGGCAGGCAGACCTCGAGCCATTAACTACAATTGTACGAATCAACTACAAAGCTCGCATTACGCAGAACACTTTACTGTTGGCAAGCGTCGCGCCCGACAGTGCCTCCGGTTCGTCCTGTTCCACACCTAGGGCCTAGGCTACTGAAAGGAGGAGGTGGCGGCGGTACGCACTGCGTCGCTTACCATCACGCACATGAGGATCCACAGACTCAAGCTTGAACAAACGCTCGGGATGAATTGGCTGGAGTGGCAGCAATTCATCTACTCGCTGACGCCAGAAGAACGCGCGAAGGCGATCGTTGCGCGCGCTCAATTCAGAATAAAAATGAAGGAATTGCGGAAACGGGCAGTGAGGCTGGAAAAAGAACTCAGGAAGATGGAAAGGCAAGACAAGTGGCGCAATAATCCGGGATGGTTGCTGAAGCACCGCCAGGCGGGCAGCGTGCCGTCAGTGCCGCAAGGGGAGGTCTCAGATGTGAGGCGTCCGTGGTGGCGACGATGGTTCCGGGGATAGGTTCTCGTCTGGGCCATCTGCCGGCGCTTGAGAAAAGAAAGCCCGCCCGAACCCGGGCTTTTAATGGCCCTAGCGACGATTCTGGCGCGCGGGGCAGCTCAGATGGTGCTCGGAGAAGACGTGGCTGGTAATTGCCCATTGCGCCTCGCGCGATTGCGCGCGAGTGACTCTTGATAGAGTTCGGTCATCTCGGCGAGCGTCGGCGCCGTGATGCCCGTCCAATCCTCCGCGAGCAGACGCGCCAGCCGCGCGAAGTATTCTTGCAGCGGGGACTGATCTCGCCAAAAGTCGCTGGACAAGTCGTCACCGGGGTGACCGTGTTCATCGACCACCAGCATCGACAATTTCTGTTTGCCGATGGCCTCACTCCACCAGCTTGTAAGGCCGACTATATCGTGCAGCCTCCAGTGGGGGTGGCCGACGATCGCGCCAAGCTGCCGGTAGGTGATCTGGGGGGGCCGAGTATTATTACGCCGATCCATCAGGATCGCCGCCGCGAGACAAGCTTTGTAAGGAACCGACGAACGGTTCGAGTGGTTGTTCGATTTCGGCAGGGGAAATCCTTTGCTCTGGTGCCTGAGTCCGCTCCGGACCCCCAAGGCGCGGGTGAGCTCTTCGCGCGTTCAGATGGGCATGCCGCCTTTCGCGATCTTGACAATTCCGGCCAAAAGCTTGATCTGCACGGCCTCCCGCCCCGCATCGAAATCGCAGGGACCCGCCAAAGGGCCGGACACCTTCCTTTACCGGGCATCGAGGCCTCCGGCGCCTCGCAGCGATGCTTCACCTCGGCGCCGAGGTGAAGAGGGCCGATCTCTGCATCAAATGGAACCCGAAGGAGGCCTCGCTCGACTCTGTTAAATCCTGAGAATCTCACCGCGCTTGATCAGCGAGACGAGTTCATTCCAATCGGCGTGAGACAATCTAACGAATTGGCGTCTTCGCCGATTGTTCCGCCCTCGTGGTAAACTCGCGCACCTGTGGACGCCCGTTGTCGAAGCCGTCCGGGATAAGCGACGCGCTTCGAGCGGCCTCCCGCAACGTGCTCGCCTCTAAAGTCCATCATCAGCGAGGCGATGCGGCGAGTCCTCGTCGCGCAAAACGCGGCGCTTCGCGTCTCTGTCGAGGTGAAAAAGCGAGCAACGCAAGCTCACGGTCGGCATCGAGGTGCCAACCAAAGAGGAGATGGCTCGACTTCCTGCCGAACCAGCGGGCGGCGGCCCTGGGAACCCTGGCCGCCGGACGTCGCGAAGGCACGCTTTATCGGCGAGCCCGAGCGGCTCGCGTTGGCCAGGCATTAGGCTCAAACCCCGCCCCCGGGCCCGGGGCGCGGCGCTCCCCGCCGGATCGGGACCCGAGACGGCCCCGGATCTCAGTCCAGGGGTTATCGACGGGCCCAGCCCGCCTGCGCCACGCCTCGCCATCGGAGAAGCGAGATCCGAAGGGACCTGTCAATTTCGTAGAACGCTATGACGCCTCAGTTGAGGTTGTAGAACCCTATGGCGCCGCCGGCTAGCACCTGATGCCGAACCTCGGGTGAGGCGTCGGCGAGGCAATCCTTGATCATCTGTGGCGCACCGGGGAAGAAACCGTCGCGGTGAGGATAGTCGGTCGCCCACAGGATCTTATTCGGCCCGATATACTCGGCGAGCACTTTGAGGCTGCCCTCGACCGGTTCGAACGAAATCCAGCAATTGCGCTGAAAAAGCTCGCTCGGTCGCGTCTTGAGGCCCGAGTCGTTGAAGCCCTGATCGTCGAAATGGCGGTCCATGCGGTCGAGCCAGGGCGCGATCCAGCCGCCTCCAGACTCAAGGAACCCGATGCGCAATTTCGGGTGGCGCTCGCAGACCCCGCCCCAGATCATGCTCATGCAGGCGAGCATCATTTCCATGGTGTGCGAGATGATGTGCTGCGCCCCACGGCCCTCGAACCGGTCGATTCCGACCGTCGGCATGCCGCTGTTGCCACCCTCATGAATGCCGATCGCAAAGTCGAGCTCCTCTGCGGCGCTCCACAGCGGGTCATAGACCGGGTCATGCAGCATCCGGTTGTTGTAGGGGTTGGGCCGGATGAAGCCGCCGTGGAAGCCTAGCTCGCGGCGCGCGAAACGCATCTCGGCAATCGCAAGGTCGACCGACTGCAGCGGCAGCATCGCAATGCCGAACAGGCGGTCGGGATAGGGCTTGCAGTAATCGCCGAGCCAGCGGTTGTAAGCGCGACACATCGCGGCCGCGAGCGCCGGGTCGTGCACTGCTCCGGCGAACAGCCCCATGCTCGGGTAGAGGAAGGCGGCGTCGATGCCGTCGAGATCCATATCCGGGATGCGCTTGTGCGGGTCAAAGCCGCCCGGGCGCCCCTCCGCATAGCTCATCGTCTCGGCCTTTACAGCGCCCTGTCGCGCGCCGACCCCGCCGAGCCCGCCCATGCCCTGCCGGCTGCCGAGCACCTGCTCTTCGATCAGCAGGCGCTGCTTGCCGTCAGTGTCGTCAATAACCTTGGGCGCACGCTCGCGGAACGCCGGGTCGATGTAGTCGGCCCAAAGGGTGAGCGGTTCCAATATATGGCCGTCGGAATCGATGACATTGTACGCGCGAGCCATGAGCTTTCTCCTCGATCAGTTGTAGATCCAGTCTTTCTCGAAACGGCGTAGCAATCGCGTTCGCCCGGCATTTTGACCCAGCCGGCGAGCAGTCTTGCAGCGGCGAGCAATAGCCGGTCGCGCAGGTGCGTCGGATTGTGCGCGTATTCCTCGAGGGCCGAGATCGTGATCTTCGGGTTTGCGCGGCTGATCGCGCTTTAGGATCGCCGCGGCCAGCGTGTCGAAATACGTGTCTTCGCGGATTTCGCCTCGATTCAGCAGCATCACGGCTATCCTTGATTTCGATTGCCGGCTAGTATCGCCGAAACGCAAGCTCCCGCGGGTTGCTGATAAAGCAGCCCCCGCGCAACAATCGCGCAGAGGTGGTCTAAGGCTTGCGGAACCGGTCCGACCGTAGCACGGCGGAAGCAGCACTTTTCGCGCCGTTATTTGGTTCGCAATACCGGACGAGGCTGCCGGACGGCGCGTCACAGGAGCCAGTCAATGGCCACGATACCCGGCGTGAGCACGCCCGTCGCCCAGAGGCCGGCCGACGTTACATTAGCGAGCTGAAACGGCAGCTGCCGCATTCCGCAAATGCCGGCCAGGAGGGGCATGATCGAACGCAGCGGACCGAAGAAACGGCCGATGAACACGCCGAGCGTGCCCCATTATCGGAAGTTCTTGCATTCGGTGAGTCGCTCGCCTTCGTCTCACTGCTGTCGCCCGAGACCTCGATCTTGCTGGGCGTCGGCGGACTGGTCGGGACAGCGGCATTTGGTGCGGCGCTCGGCGACTGGTTATCCTACTGGCTTCGCCGGAGCCCAGGCCTGGTGAAGCCTGATGACATTCAGAAACGTGTCCGAAATGCCGCCCTCCGTCAGCTCCGAAAGCACATGTTGGTGCGCAGCAAAATCGCCCCGTCAGGTAACGAGACGTGCGCGCCAGAACCGCTTGAGGAACTCCAGCGTAGCAAAAACGGCGACGACGATCACGGCGACGAGCATCAGGTCGTCGGCATGCAGCGGCCCGAAGCGGAATAGCTCACGCCCGGCGGGCGAAATCACCACAAGAGCCAGCAGCGTGAGGGTGACCGTGGCGACCCACACGAGTGCCCGGTTCGCCTTCCCGATGAGCTTCGTAAGCGAGATTGCAAAGGAACGATTAATGAGCACGAGGCCGAGATTAACCAGTACAAGCGACACAAAGGTGAGCGAACGTGCATCCGTTTCGGGCAGCCCGCGCTTGAGAGCAAGCACATAGAGGGCCCCGAGCGGAATGAAGGCGATTGCCCCCTGTAGAAGGCTCCAGGCGACAAGAGCCGGCGAAAAGAGCGGGCTGGTCGCCGCGCGCGGCGGACGTTGCATGATGTCGTCTTCCGCCGCCTCGGCCTCAAACACCATCGAGCATACCGGATCGATCACCATTTCCAGAAAAGCGATATGTACTGGACCGAAGATCAGCGGTATGCCGGTAAGCAGAGGCAGCAGAGCGAGCCCGGCTATCGGCACATGCACCGCGATGATGTAGGCCATCGCCTTGCGCAGATTGTCATAAATGCGCCGTCCGAGCCGGATGGTGCGCACGATCGATCCGAAGTCGTCGTCGAGCAGCACCAGCGAAGACGCTTCGCGTGCCACATCGGTGCCGCGCCCGCCCATCGCAATGCCAATATCAGCAGCCTTGAGCGATGGCGCATCATTCACGCCGTCGCCCGTCATCGCGACCACCGCGTCGGCCGCCTTGAATGCCGAGACGATCCGCAGCTTCTGAGCCGGCACGATGCGAGCGAAGATGCTGACGCGCGCGACGGCCGCCGCAAGTTCGGTGTCGTTCCTGCGCTCAATGGTGGGGCCGTCAAGAACATCCTTGCCCTCCAGCCCGGCCTGGCGCGCGATCGCGCAGGCGGTGACGGGATAATCGCCCGTGATCATGACCACGCGGATGCCCGCTGCCTGGCACTCACGGACAGCGTCGGGAACCGAGGCGCGCAGCGGGTCCGCGAGCCCCGCCAAGCCGAGCAGAGTGAAGGAAAAGCCGCGGGGCGTTTCCGGCAGTGGATCTTCGGCCGTCGCTTCGGCAACCGAAAGAACGCGCATGCCCGCGGCCGCCAGACGGTCAGCTTCGGCAACCAGAGTGCGCCGTGCCACCTCACCGAGGTCACAGAGTTCGGCCATGGCTTCCGGTGCTCCCTTGGCGGCGACCCGATATGGCCTGCCATCCGGCTGCTGCCAGACCTGGGTCATCGCGAGCAGATCGGGCTGCAGCCCATACACGCGCGAGAGTGTCAATCCGGTAGTCGTACTATCCGTTCGGCGGGCCAGATCATGAAATGCGCGATCCATCGGATCGTAGGCATCCGGTGCACTGGCCAGCGCAGCTGCAACTGCCAGGCGCCGAAACGGCGGCGCGAGCGCGGTCATACCGCTCGGGTCCAGTCTTTCGCCCGCCGCATGCAGCGCGACAACCGTCATGCGGTTTTCCGTCAGCGTGCCAGTCTTATCGGTGCACAGCACTGTCGCCTCGCCGAGCGTCTCAATCGCTGCCGCACGGCGAGTGAGTACACGCGCCTGCGACATGCGCCAGGCCCCCATCACCATGAAGACCGTCAGCACGAGAGGAAATTCTTCCGGCAGCATCGACATGCCGATCGCGATGCCCGCGAGCAGCGCATTGAGCCAGGAGCCGCGCAGTAAGCCGTAAAGAAGGACTACAAGCAGACAACAAATAAAGGCGCCGATGGCCGCAAGACGAACCAGGCGCGCCGTTTGGCGGGCGAGATGCGGGGGTGCAGTTTCGATTTCGCCGAGTATCTGGCCGATGCGGCCGATCTCAGTTGTGGAGCCGATCGCGCGTACTTCTGCGACGCCCTGCCCTCGCACGATGAGTGTGCCGGAGAACACGTGGGGTAAGTCGTCGCCGCCGGGCTGTGCGGGTGCTTCATTGGGCTTTGCGGCCGCGCGTTTGCGGACGGGCACAGACTCACCCGTCAAAAGCGACTCATCGGTGAGTAGTGCGTGCGCCTCAATCAGCGTGCCATCGGCCGGCACGCGGTCGCCTTCCGATAGTACCACGAGGTCGCCGCACACGACTTCGCGGCCGGCGATACGCCGACGCCCACCATCACGGATCACCAGCGCCCGCGGGCTGGTGAGATCCCGCAATGCCTCGAGCGTTCGCTCACTACGTGCCTCCTGGATGACAGCTATGCCCATGGAAAGCGTAGCGAAGACGAGCAGGAGCAATGCCTCCAGCGTATCGCCCAATACCAGGTAGACCACGCCCGCGCCGAGCAGCAGTGCGAACATCGGCTCAGTTAAAACATCGCGCAGGGTCTGCGGCAGTCGGCGACGTCCGGCACGCGGTATTTCGTTCGGACCACCAGCGGCTAACCGTGCGGCGGCCTGGCTGGTTGTCAATCCATGGAGGTCAGTTTGCATAGGAAGAGCGGCCTCTCTAGTCGGTACCCGGAACGGACGCGAGGAACGTGCGCTGTTGCCATGGAATCAGCAGACCACCGAACAGCATGACGAGCCCGGCGAGATGATGAAAGCGAAATGGCTTGAGACGTCGGAACTAGGGTTGACATCGGCGCCGGCCACCAATCCGTGCCGCTCAAGCCGCCAGTGCAGAGCGCGACACATCACATACGCCGCACAACTTCACGAGTTGGATTGCCAAGGAGTTCTCTGCTCATGTGGCCAGCATCGACCTTTTGAGATAAAAAGAGTTCACATAGGCCACTGGCCCCCCGCCAGTGCCGAGGTCAGATCGGAAGCGTAAGACACCGGCACGAATCGCGCTAGCCCCATAGTGAAAGGACGTAGACACACGCCTAAGCCGGTACTGCCAGGTAGTGCTAGTCAAGAATACCGCCAGCACAATTTGTCGCCACTGGATGCTAAGTTTGCCCGAATGTCCAGCCGCCAAGCAGTGCACCGGCGGGTGCGCCAGGCAGAGGCGTTAAGCAGTTGCTACCAAGTGGCGACAACGGCGTGGTCATCGGATCGGGGGGTGCGGCTCTTCGAAGCGGCTGTTCGAGTCCCGCAAAGCTGCAATTACTGCGCGCAAATTCTGGGGCTACGTGGAACCGATCGGCGATCCGGTTAAGGTGCAGCGGCGCTGAGCACCTGCCCGGCATCGCCCCGCTGTACGCGCACCGGCCGCCGCAGGCGCTAGGATGATGCTGCCGTGACCTGCTCGGAAGCCGCCGGGGCGGACAGCGTGCGGTCGATTTCCTCGATCGAGCGTCGGCTCGTCTCGAAGCCGATGAACCAGAAGGCGAAGGCGCCGAGCACGTACCATAAGGCGAAATATATGAAGCCTGGGACCAGTGCTTCGAGCGTCGCCGCCGGCTTGACGTAGTTGGATGACCCGGCGATCAGCGCCAGCCCCAACGGACCGATGAATTTGCCGAGGTTGCCGACACCATAGACAAAACCCATGCCGCTGCCGCGCAGCCGCGACGGCCACAATTCGCCCATGTAGGGGCCGACGATCGAGTAGTTGCCGCTGCCGAAGAAACTATGCAGCAGCAGCAGCACATAAAACATCGATAGCCCGCCGAGGAAGATATTGTGCAGATACCCGGCGAGCACCGTGCATGCCGCCGCGGTCAGGCAGCTGAACACGCCGCTGGCGCGGCGCCCCCACGCATCCGAGAGATACGAGCACAGGAAGCGCCCAACAATGGCCATCAGTGCGATCCAGATTCCCAGCTTGGATGCGGCGGCCGGGGTGACCTTCAAGACCATGACGAGCAGGGTCACCGTCCACAGGCC
>JAFMSA010000109.1 GCA_017353855.1 Alphaproteobacteria bacterium | reverse complement strand
GGGTGCCACGGGGCAGGATCACGTCGTCAATGAAGCCGCGGCTTGCCGCCACGAAAGGATTTGCGAACTTTTCGCGATACTCCTCGGTGCGCGCCTCGATCGCGGCGGCGTCGCCAAGATCGGCCCGAAAGATGATCTCGACAGCCCCCTTGGGGCCCATCACCGCGATCTCCGCCGACGGCCAGGCGAAATTAACGTCGCCCCGCAGATGCTTGGAACTCATCACGTCATAAGCTCCGCCGTAGGCCTTGCGCGTGATCAGGGTCACTTTCGGAACGGTAGCCTCTGCAAACGCGAACAGCAGCTTGGCGCCGTGCTTGATGATGCCCCCATATTCCTGGGCGGTGCCCGGGAGGAACCCGGGGACATCCACAAATGTCACGATCGGGATGTTGAAGCAGTCGCAAAACCTCACAAAGCGCGCCGCCTTGCGCGAGCTGTCGATGTCCAGGCAACCGGCCAGCACCATCGGCTGGTTGGCGACGATACCGATCGTCGATCCTTCCATCCGCGCGAACCCGACCAGGATATTTCTCGCAAAATCCGGCTGGATCTCGAAAAAATCGCGGTCATCGACAACCTTTTCGATCAGCTCCTTCATGTCGTAAGGCTTGTTCGGACTGCGCGGCACGAGAGTATCGAGCGAGGGCTCGGCGCGGTCGGAAGGGTCGGCGGTCGCGCGCAACGGCGGCTCGGCCCGGTTGGAAGCGGGCAGAAAATCGATAAACCGGCGCAGCTCGATCAATGCCTCGACATCATTCTCGAACGCCAGATCGGCCACCCCCGAGCGCGTGGTATGGGTCAGAGCACCGCCCAGCTCCTCCTGCGTCACGCTTTCATGCGTGACGGTCTTGACGACTTCCGGCCCCGTGACGAACAGGTAGGAGGTGTCTTTGACCATGAAGATGAAATCGGTCATCGCCGGCGAATAGACCGCGCCGCCGGCGCATGGCCCCATGATCATCGAGACCTGCGGCACCACACCGGAGGCGAGCACGTTGCGCTCGAAGACGTCGGCATAGCCCGCCAGCGAGGCGACACCGTCCTGGATCCGCGCGCCGCCCGAGTCGTTGAGCCCGATCACCGGAGCGCCGACATTCATCGCCTGGTCCATGATCTTGCAGATCTTTTCGGCATGCGCTTCGCTGAGCGATCCGCCGAAGACGGTAAAGTCCTGGCTGAACACGAAGACCAGCCGCCCGTTGATCGTGCCGTAACCGGTAACGACGCCGTCACCGGGAATTTTCTGCTCCCCGATCCCGAAATCGTGACTGCGGTGCTCGACAAACATGTCCCATTCCTCGAAGGAACCGGGATCGAGCAGAAGGTCGAGCCGTTCGCGGGCGGTCAGTTTCCCGCGACGGTGCTGCGTGTCGATGCGGCGAGCCCCGCCGCCGGCCCGCGCCGCATCGCGCTTTTCCGTCAGGCGGGTGAGAATTTCCTGCATATAACCTCGCAGCCCATGAATATGTGAAATAGCATTGCGCACACAGGGATGCCAGAACCGCGACTTGTCCTGCATCGCGAGCGCGGGGCACAATTGCGCAGCTTGTGTTACCAGGAGCAAGGTCCGATGCCGCAGAACGAGCTATTTGAAAAGGGTGCTGCGATGCGCCGTCTTCTGATCGGGGAGGCAGCGGTCGAGCGGGCAGCCCGCGACATCTACAGCGACCCGGTGATGAAGAAATTCATCGACGTCGCGACCGAAACGGTATTCGGCGCGCTATGGACGCGGCCCGGGCTCGACCTCAAAACCCGCACTCTGGTCTGCGTCGTTTCCGATGCAGCCACCGGCCGGGAGCCGGAACTTGGCCTTCACTTGCGCATGGCGCTGCGGCAAGGCTGGACCGAAGAGGAACTGACCGAAGTTCTGCTGCAGCTGTCGGGATATGTCGGCGCGCCGATCATTCGCGAGGCGATGATCGTTGCCAGTAAGGCATTTGCCGAATACCGCGCCGAGAAGGCATCCGACAACCCCGTGAGCACCTGATATTGAACCAGTGTCCAACGCAAGACAAGATTGGATTTCTTATTATTCACGAAAAAGAATAATTCACCAATGGACCCAAGTCTATCTCCTCAATACCGTCAACTGCCAGAAGGTCCTGGAAGTGGGACCGGCACTCGGGCTTGTTACGAGCCTGCTCGTCAATCTCGGCTATCAGGTGCACACGCTCGACCGGGAACCACGCACATTCGACTATCCCGATGTTCACCACTTGATAAAGGATATTCGTAATATTCAGTACGAAGAAATACTCGGCTACGACGCCATCATCTGCTGCGAGACACTCGAACATATCGAATGGGACGACGTCGGCTCCGTGCTATCCGCGTTCCGCAATAGCGGAGCCAGGTATCTGATCGTCTCCGTTCCCTATATGGCATTCCAATTATTCTGGGAAATCTATCTCAACAGCAATACGGTCAGGCAGTATTTTTCGATGAAGAAACTTCTGTGGAGGAAAGACTTCAAAGCGGAAGCCGACGGTGGACACCAATGGGAAATCGGATACCGGGGTTACCCGCTGCGGCACTGGGAGAGCCGGCTCGAAGCCGGTGGCTGGTCGATCGTGAAGCGGGAGTTCACCGAGCATTGCCGCTCCGTGTTTCACCTGCTCCAGGCTCGCTGAGCTCGGCTCGCAACAGTGAGATAAACCTCGCCGCCGCATTGATGTCGGCGGCGACGGCCCGGCGGCTCTCGGTCTGCTCCGAATCCTCGCCCCAGGCTTCGATCTGGTAGCTCTCATCGAGCTGCGAGGCAGCAAAAGCACCCTGCGAATCGAGGCGACCCTCGAGCAGCGCCAAGGCGATGATCAGCGACCCGCAAGCGGTGGTTGCGATATGCAAGGCGGTCAGCCTGAAATCGTCCAGTGCCGCAACCGCCGTGGCAAATGCCCGGAGGCTCCCGGCCGATTGACCCCGCGGGATGACCCCGGTGGTGATCGAAAGCGGCGCGTCGTAACGCAGCACGGCCCAGTCGATGAGCGGCTGCCAGACCGCATGTTGACGCGCGGCAAGCGCCTGCGGACGTGCTGCGCGGTAGCAGACGAGGTCGGTCGCCGCATATTTGGCGGTTTGCTCCACAATCACCTCACGCTGGGTGGCGACCCGGTCAACCGCCGTCGTCGCGAGCCGCGTCAGCGGCATCGCCGCCGGACGCACCCGTTCCCGCTGCGCGTTCCATTCCTCGGCGATGGCGGCGGCCAATGCAGGGGTGGGCACGACCAGATCGCGTTCGCCGGGGGTCTTTACCGCCCGGCCGTCGAGAGCGATGCTATGACCGTCTTCCCTCCACACCGGTTCGGCCTTGCGATAGAACCGCTTCATGCCGGCAATCCCAGCTCGGCGAACGGGTCCCCGGCGTCATCCGAAAAACCAAAGAATTCCCAGGTGTGCCGCATGTGCGGCGGAAGCGGCGCCGTGACCTCCAATTTTCCGCCGAGCGGATGCGGTATCGACAGGCTGCGGGCGTGAAGATGCAGCCGCCGCGATCCGGGCAACGGCGCGAGATGGGCAGCCCCCTCGCCATATTTCGCATCGCCCAGGACCGGTGTCCCGATCGCGGCACAATGGGCGCGCAACTGATGCGTCCGGCCGGTGACCGGCATCAGTGCGAGCCAGCACGCCCGGGAGCCGGCGTTCTCGATCACCCGGTAGTAGGTGAGCGCAAGCCGGCCTTCCTCGGTATCGGGACGCACACGCTCGCCGCCGCGTCCGGGGGTCTTGGCGAGCGGCAAATCGATCCGCCCCTGTCGCGGCTTCGGCAGGCCGATGACGACCGCCCAGTACGTCTTTCTCGTCTCTTTCTCACGGAACGCCCGGGTCAGGAACCCCGCTGCGGCGCTGCTGCGCGCGAGGACGAGAACACCGCTCGTCTCCTTGTCGAGCCGGTGTACCAGACGGGGCCGTTCATCGCTTCCGAAACGGAGGCTGTCCAACAGCCCGTCGAGATGCCTCTCGGTCGCCGTGCCGCCTTGTACGGCGAGCCCGGGCGGTTTGTTGATGACGATCACCGCCTCATCGCGGTGAACAACCGCGGCCTGCAGCCTCGCTTCATCGGCCGGCCGTACCCGGTAGACCACCGGCCGCTCCCTCGGCGCGGCGTCGACGACCGGCGGAATCCGGATCGCTTGCCCCGCTTCGATGCGATCACCGGATCGCGCGCGCCTTCCATCGACGCGGACGCGGCCCGTGCGAAGCAATTTTTCGAGCTGGCCGTGGCCGAGCGCCGGATAGTGGCGCTTGAACCAACGGTCGAGACGGATCGACCCGTCCTGCGCGCTCACCCTCACGGTCGCGCCGGCTTGCGTCACGGCGTCGCCGTCGACGCGCGTTGACGCAGCTTTTCCCAATAGTCGAGCCGTTTTCTGATCTCCCGTTCGAACCCCCGCTCCCCCGGCCGGTAAAAATCGCGGCGCGCGACGGCCTCGGGAAAGTAATTCTGGCCGGAAAAGCCTTGCTCGGTGGCATGGTCGTAAACATAGCCTTTGCCATAGCCGAGATCGCGCATCAGGCGGGTCGGCGCGTTGAGGATGTGCACAGGCGGCATCAGCGATCCGGTTTCGCGCGCCATCGCACGCGCTTCGCCAAACGCCAGATACGCCGCGTTGGATTTGGGCGCGGTTGCGAGGTAGATGACGCATTGGGCAATCGCGAGTTCGCCTTCGGGCGAGCCGAGCCTGTCGTAGGTGTCCCAAGCTGCCAGCGCCTGCACCACGGCCTGCGGGTCCGCGAGGCCAATGTCCTCGACTGCCGCCCGCGTCAGACGGCGCAGGATATAGACGGGGTCCTCGCCGCCCGCGAGCATACGCGCAAGCCAGTAAAGCGCCGCATCGGTGTCGGACCCGCGCAGCGATTTGTGCAATGCGCTGATCAGGTTGTAATGACCCTCCTGCGCTTTGTCGTAGAGCGGAGCGCGGCGCTGCACCAGACGCGCGAGTTCGCCCGGTCCGAGCGTGTTTTCGGCCTCCAGCCGGACGATCTCCTCGACGAGGTTGAGCAGGAATCGCCCGTCGCCATCGGCCATCGCGCGCAGCGCCGTGCGAGCATCGCCGGTCAGCGGCAGCCGCGTCCCGAGCTGATCTTCGGCGCGTTGCAGCAGCGTCTCGAGATCGTCATCGTCAAGCCGACGCAGCACAAACACCTGGGCCCGGGACAACAGCGCGCCAATCAGCTCGAAGGACGGGTTCTCCGTCGTGGCGCCGATGAGGACCACCGTGCCGTCTTCCACTACCGGCAGAAAGGCATCCTGCTGGGCGCGGTTGAACCGATGGATCTCGTCCACAAAAAGCAGCGTGCCGCGTCCCATCCCGCGACGCTTCTTGGCGGCGTCAAATACCTTGCGGAGGTCCGAGACGCCGGAAAACACGGCCGAGAGCGGCTCGAAGTCGAGTTCGCTGCTCTGCGCCAACAGCCGGGCGATCGTCGTCTTACCGCAGCCCGGCGGACCCCAGAGGATCATGGAGGAGAGCTGTCCGCTCGTCACCATCCGGCCGATCGGACCGTCGCGACCGATCAGATGGTCCTGCCCGACGATTTCGGCGAGGCTGCGCGGGCGCAGCCGACTGGCCAGAGGATGCGGCGCTTGGCTCTCGAACAAAGTGCTCATAGCCGGTCTCCTCAGGCGCGGCACGCGAGCGGATCAGCGAACGTTGCCGCGAAGGCGGCCTGCAAGGCTAAATCGACTTGCGCGAGTGTCACGCTGATACCGAGCGCGGCAAGCGACGTGACGCCGTGCTCGGCCACGCCGCACGGGATAATGCCGTCATAATGGTCGAGGTCGGGGTCGATATTGAGCGCGAGGCCATGGTAGGTCACCCATTGCCGGACGCGCACGCCGATCGCAGCGATTTTTTCCTCGCGCCCGTCGGGCCGCACGACCCAGATCCCGACGCGGCCGGCGCGGCGCTCGCCCACGACGCCGAAGCAAGCAAGAACCCGGATTATCCACTCCTCGAGCCGGTGCACATAACACCGCACGTCGTTGCCGCGGCGGCGCAGATCGAGCATGACGTACGCGATGCGCTGTCCCGGCCCATGATAGGTGAAGCGGCCACCCCGGCCGGTGCGGAGCACCGGCAAGCGACGTGGCTCGATCAACTCCTCTGCGCGTGCGCTGGTCCCGGCTGTATAAACAGACGGGTGCTCGAGAAGCCAGATGAGCTCGGCGGCTGTCCCGCTGCGGATGGCCGCTACCCGATCTTCCATCTCCCCGACCGCCGCTCGGTAATCGACCGGGATCTTGCTGATCCGCCACTCGATCTCGCCGGGCCGGCTCACCATCTCAGGATCCATGCGACTTGATATAGTAGGCCGGATTTGCTAATCACGCCGCCCCTGTCGTGCGGTCGTGGCGGAATTGGTAGACGCGCAGCGTTGAGGTCGCTGTGGGGGAAACTCCGTGGAAGTTCGAGTCTTCTCGACCGCACCAGCCGAAGCCGCCGACTTCCGGGATTGCCCCGCCGCCGTAAGCGCAGCGACGCAATCGCGACGAAACAGCGTCTGACCCGTGCAGAATACGCGGTTGGCCTCCCTCGACTTTGACCTCGGTCCGGAGATCGACATGTTGCGGACAAGTGTCCGCACCTTCGCCGGGAATCGGATCGCCCCGCTCGCAGCGGAAATCGATCGCACCGACCGATTTCCGGCCGAACTGTGGACCGAGTTGGGGAGACTCGGCTTGCACGGCATCACCGTTGAAGAAGAATACGGCGGAGCCGGAATGGGCTATCTCGCGCATTGCGTCGCGATGGAGGAAGTCAGCCGCGCCTCGGCTTCGGTCGGCCTCTCCTATGGCGCTCACTCGAACCTCTGCGTAAATCAGATCCGCCGCAATGGCAACGAGGGGCAGAAGAGGAAATACCTGCCTAAACTGATATCGGGCGAGCATGTCGGAGCGCTGGCGATGAGCGAGCCGGGAGCCGGCTCCGACGTCGTCTCCATGCGGCTGCGGGCCGACAGGAAAGGCGAGCGCTTTATCTTGAACGGCAGCAAGCTGTGGATCACCAACGGTCATGTCGCCGACACGCTCGTCGTCTATGCCAAGACGAGGCCCGAGGCCGGGCCGCGGGGCATCACCGCGTTCCTAATCGAAAGCGGCTTCGACGGTTTCCGGCCGGCGCAGAAGCTCGACAAACTGGGCATGCGCGGATCGCCGACCTCCGAGCTGGTCTTCGAGGACTGCGAAGTGCCGGCCGAAAACGTCCTGGGCGTGGTCGATCAGGGTGTGCACGTGCTGATGAGCGGGCTCGATTACGAGCGCGCCGTCTTGGCCGCGGGTCCGCTCGGCATCATGCAGGCCTGTCTCGACATCGTGATCCCCTACATCCACGACCGCAAACAGTTCGGTCAGGCGATCGGCGAATTTCAGCTGATCCAGGGCAAGATCGCCGACATGTACACAACGATGAACGCTTGCAAATCATACGTCTATGCCGTGGCTAAGGCCTGCGACCGCGGACGGACGACGCGCAGGGATGCCGCCGGCGCCATCCTCTACGCAGCCGAGAAGGCGACGGCTATGGCTCTCGACGCAATGCAGATCCTCGGCGGCAACGGCTACATCAACGACTTTCCGACCGGGAGGCTCTTGCGCGACGCCAAGCTCTACGAGATCGGCGCGGGGACCTCGGAGATCCGGCGCATGCTTATCGGCCGCGAAATCTTTGCGGAGACCGCATGACGCGACGGCTGATTTCGTCCGGGTCACCCTTCGAGGCCGAGGCCGGATACAGCCGCGCCGTCGTCGACGGCGAGTGGATCTTTGTTGCCGGGACGACCGGGTTCGACTATACGCGGATGACGATCGCCGAGGAGCCGGCCGAGCAGGCCCGCCAGGCACTTCGCAATATCGAGAAGGCGCTGGCCGAGGCAGGTGCGAGCCTCGCCGATGTCGTTCGCGTGCGGTATTACGTGCCGAACCCGCCGGACTGGCCGTCTATAGTGCCGGTGCTGGGCGAGGCTTTCGGCACGATCCGCCCGGCCGCGACGGCGCTTTTTTGCGCTCTGGTGGACCCCCGCATGAAGATCGAGATCGAGCTCACGGCAAGACGCGGCAGCGCCGGATGAGGTCAGCCCCGTGAGGCTTACCGGCGAGCAGCGCATGCTGCGCGAGGTGGCGCGCGACTTCGCCCGCACACGGCTCGCCCCCTACGCGGCAGAGCGGGACCGCGAGGCGAAGTTTCCGGCCGATGCACTCGCAGAGCTCGGCAAGCTCGGCTTTATGGGAATGCTGGTGCCCGAGGCCTATGGCGGCGCCGGCGCCGACCACGTCGGATACGCCCTCGTGATGGAGGAGATCGCGGCCGGTGAAGGTGCCGTCTCGACGATCCTGAGCGTGCAGAACTCGGTGGGCTGCATGCCGGTGCTGCAATACGGCTCGGAGGAGCAAAAACGGAGGTTCCTGACCCCGATGGCAAAAGGCGAAATGCTCGCCTGCTTCTGCCTGACCGAGCCGCAAGCCGGCTCCGATGCCGCGGCGATCCGGACCCGGGCACGCCGCCGCGGCAATCGCTGGGTGCTCAACGGCACCAAGCAGTTCATCAGCTCCGGTCAGCATGCGCAGATCGCGATCGTTTTTGCCGTCACCGATCCCGAACGGGGCAAAAGTGGGATCAGCGCCTTTCTCGTGCCGACCGACAACCCCGGCTTTCGTGTCGCGCGCGTCGAGCACAAGCTCGGACAGCGCGCCTGCGATACCACACAGCTCGTCTTCGAAGAGGTCGAGCTGACCGTGGACCTGATGCTGGGCGCCGAAGGCGAAGGCTACCGAATCGCGCTCGCCAACCTCGAAGGCGGCCGCATCGGCATTGCCGCGCAATCGGTCGGCATGGCCCGCGCCGCCTATGAGGCGGCCCTCGCCTATGCCCGCGAGCGTGAGGCCTTCGGCAAGCGGATCTTCGACCAGCAGGCGGTTGCCTTCCGCCTCGCCGACATGGCGACCAAAATCGCGGCCGCGCGCAGCCTCGTGCTCGACGCCGCCGGTCGGCGCGACGCCGGCGAGCCCTGCATCAAAGAGGCATCGATGGCCAAGCTCTTCGCCTCGGAGATGTCGGAACGGGTTGCCTCCGACGCGATCCAGATCCATGGCGGCTACGGCTATATCGCCGAGTTTCCCGTCGAGCGCATCTATCGCGACGTGCGGGTCTGCCAGATCTACGAAGGCACCAGCGACATCCAGCGTCTGGTCATTGCCCGCGAGATCGCAAAGGAATGAGCCTCAGGGCGAAAGCCCGGGATGCCGCGACAGATATCCTTCCCAAGACGCAGCTCCAGACCGATCGCCTTGCGCTGCCTTCAGGCGTGACCGCCAGCCGGCTCATCCACCATTTCGGCGATACACCGTCGCGCCGACGCGCTCGGCCTCGGCGTGGAGGATCTCCTGTAAGCCGGCGATACGCTGATCAACGGGCAATTTAATTTCGGTCGAGGCAGAGAGCCCCTCGGCAATCAGCCGCGGCGCCTCGGCATCCCGCGGCAACCCTGAGACGGTGGCTCGCACCTGCGAGGATAAGGTTTTCAAGCATCATGGCCCTGACCCCCGTGTGGCGCGATTCCTGCCCGGCTTCGGACCGGGCAGCCCGGCAGATGGGCCCGGACCGCGAGCCCGATCTCGAGCGCCTGCGCCGCCGCGATGATCCGATGGGAATCGTCGGCGGCCCTGGCGACGATGCCGCCGCCGAACAACCGGCAGTGACGCCGATCATTCGGGCTAGAGCCGAGATTGCTCGACGCCGAGGAGCTTGTGAGCAGGTCTCATAAGCCGAGT
>JAFMSA010000624.1 GCA_017353855.1 Alphaproteobacteria bacterium | reverse complement strand
GAATGGGAAGCGATCGACTTGATCGAGAAGACGCTGATGACGCAGGACGGGCCATTTAGCTGGGAAGGCAAGTTCTTCATCCACCCACACGTCAACATCTGGCCGCGGCCCTATCAGCAGCCACGTCCGGATTTCTGGGCAGCGACCAGCGACCTGCCGACCTGTGCCGAATTGGGCCGCCGCGGCATCGTCAACACGCTGCTGTTCGGCGGCTACGATCGCACGTGGCAGGCCTTTGACGCCTATAAGAAAGCGCGAGCAGAGGCAGGACTAGCAGCGCCGGGCGAAGATCGTTTCTCATACATGGCCTTTGCCTATGTCGGGGACACCGACGAAGAGGCGCTGCGTATCGGCCAGAAGATCGCCTGGTTTCTTACGGTGAGCATCAAGAGCGCACCGCAATTCTCGAAATTCCAACCCGGGGCGGTAACGCCGGGAATGGCCCCCGCGGCATGGCGCGCCGGCGCATCGCGGCGGCCGCGGCCGACCAATCTAGACGCGGAGGTACTGGTTGGCCAAGGTCAGATGTTCGCTGGCAATCCTGACACGGTCGCCAAGCAGATCAAGGAATTCCGCAAGCGGGTCGGTGGCATTTGCCACATCATCATGATGACCCGGCAGGGCCTCGTGACCCATGCTGAGGCGGAAGCCAGTTTCAAGCGCGCCGCCAAGTATGTGCTGCCGCAATTGCAGGATTTGCCACCGATCGACCCCGATGAAACGGCCCGGGAGGCGGGGCGGGCCGCCGCTGCCGCAAAATGACCGACGCAGCGGTCGCGGAACGACTGCGCGTCGGTCCGTTCGATCTAGAGGTTCTGCGCGTCAACGCGAACCGCGCTGGCGCGCCCACTCTCCTGTTGCTACATGGCATCCACAACATCAGTCCGTCGGCGCCGTTTCTGTCTCTCCTCGCCGAGCATGGCCAGGTTGTCGCGCCGTCGCATCCTGGCTTCGGCAAATCGCCGGATCCGGGCGATTGCGACACGATGTACGACCTCGTGCAGATCTACCGAAGTGTGCTCGACGCACTGCCGGCGGAAAAAGTGACGCTGCTCGGCTTTTCGTTTGGCGGCTGGATCGCTGCCGAGATCACGGTTTGCGGCCACCCGAAGCTCGACAGGCTCATTCTTGTCGATCCGTTCGGCGTCAAATTCACCGGTCGGGAAGATCGCGACTTTCCGCACCTCTTCAACACCAATCCAGCAGAGTTGAACCGCCGGGCCTGGCACGACCCGACGCGACGCCCTCCCGGCAGCTACGGGATCGGCTGGCACGTCGCGATCGGCGACGCGATGAGCGACGAGGAGATGGTGACCCTCGCGCGCAACTGGGATTCCCTGTGCCTTTATGCCTGGCGGCCGCACATGTACAACCCACAACTCAAACACTGGCTGCATCGGATATCGGTGCCGACGCTGATGTTATGGGGCGCGAGCGACCGCATTGTAACGCCGGAATACGGCCGCGCCTATGCCGGGCAGATTCCCGGCGCCACGTTCTCGGTCATCGAAGCCGCCGGCCATCATCCGGAATTGGAGCAGCCGCGTGCCTTCGTAGAAAGCGTCGCCCGGTTCATCAGCGGCGGAGAGGGTTGGCCATGATGTTCATTATCCGCTCTGACGCCGGCACGCCGGCACGTGAAGGGGTGCAGGTGAAAACCTCGCGCAACACCCCGGAGATCGTCCCGAACGGCGCCGGCAAGACCGATTACTTCTGTGTCGGCAAGATCGAAGCAATGGTCGCCCTGCGCGCCGAAGGCCTGGATGTCATCGAGCTGCGCGACGGCTGGTACGCCGACGATACCGGCGGTGGTGTCGGTATCTCCGGACATGGCCGATACTGGGAAATTCGCGATACCCCCCTCACCGTCAAGGAAGCGGTCGGGCCTTTCGACACGCCGGACCCGGCCGAGGCGAATGGCGGCGAGCTCAACGTCCGCAAAGCGATCTTTGGGGTTAAGTAACAAACCTTATCTGCACACGAAAAGGGCCGCGCTCGTGTTAATAATCGCCGCACCTTCCGTGTGCGAGCGCTGGTGCCGCTCCTCGCCGAAGCCGTATCGCGTACCGAGGCCGCCCGCGCGCTCCCAGGCGATGTTCTCACCTGGTTGGGCGGCGGGGAGAGCCAGCCATCGGTGTTCATAGGGACGATCAAGGCAATCGCGCGTTGTGATGCCAGTACGGCCTGGTGCCTAACCTAATATGTCGGTTCTCTCTCAGCGGTCTATTAAGCCGGGAAGCGGCGCAAGAGTGTTCGGCCCTAACGGGAAACCTTGGCATGGGGTAACACACCCTACTCGAAGGCGGTCAGCGTCGACGGGGATGCTCGACCTTTTTGTCGACCTGGCGCGCCGCAAGACCGCGCGCGGAATGACGAACCCGTTGGCGGAAAACGCGATCACCCAGGTCGCGGTCCCCGAAGACTATACATTGCTTGCGTCCGCACAAACCTATCTCGTCCAAACGCTGCGTGAGATCGAAACCGCCGCGCCGCAAAAGGGTGACCTGACGATCGACCAGCGGATGCGGATTCGTGCAGCCGGAACGTTTGCGATCCGACAAGCGACAAAGGCCGCGGATCGGCTGTACGAAATGGCCGGCACTACTGCGGTCTTCGACGGCAACCCTTTTGAGCGTCGCTTCCACGACGCCCACACCATTTTGCAGCATTTACCGAGCCGGTCGGCAAGCACCTCCTCGGCGTTTTCGTTTAACCCGGTGCGGTTCCCGACAACGGATGATGGATATCGGCGTTACCTTGCCGTCTACCTCAACAACAGCGAAGGCCCACTTTCCGACCCTTTGCAGTCGCTCATTTTGCACTGATGCCCGAAAGGTGTTATTGAGCCAGCGCCGAGCATGAGTCTACAGCGGCTATTTGGTCAAGCACTCGGTGCCCCTCCTTCGATAAGGCGGAAAGCCGTCGAACTACCTGCGAGCGGGACATTGTAGGCCACTACTGGCTGGGTGAGGCCCTTGAGGGCGAGCGCGCCAACCTGTTCGGTTACGACGCTTCCCTTTAGTCCGGCGTTAACGCGCTGACTGAGCAGAATTTGGCCGTTGTTGGCCTCAGCGCACAATCGGGCAGCGACATCGCACACGGTGCCGATCGCCGTGTAGCCGGAGCGCTCGGAGAACCCGATCTGGCCCAGCGTCGCGTAGCCCTGCGCGATACCGGTACCAAAGCCTAAATTGCGACCACGCTCATGCCAGTCAGCGATCAGCGTGCCGGCCGCCTCGCGCATTGCCACCGCCATGTTGACCGCGCGCGCGGCCGGGTCCGGAATCGGCACAGGATCATTGAAGAAAAC
>JAFMSA010000108.1 GCA_017353855.1 Alphaproteobacteria bacterium | reverse complement strand
GACCAGTCGTCGCGATCGGGGTCGGGCGCGGGCCACGCCCGAAAAGCCGGCAGCGCTAGTTCAAGGCGCCGGCTGCCGATATCGTTGAGCTCGCCCGCCGCGATCATCGACACCCCCTCGGCCAGCGGATGCACTTCGATTCGGCCACCCCCCGCATGGCGGAGCCAGAATCCGTCGCGCGCATCGGCGACAATCAGGTTGAAGGTGCGATAGGCCTCGGGATCGAGGTGTGAGAGGGCCTCGGCCGCGGCGACCGCGTCGGCGTGATCGAGGGCCTCCAGGGCGAGTTCCCCGCGTGAGCGCCGACCGGGCGCGGGGCCGAGCGAGCGGTGCCGGTTGAGGACCGCGGCAGCGACACCCCAGTCATTGATCCCGAGCCAGGAGCCTCCCGCGAGAAGATCCAGACCCGCCACCACCTCGGGCCGGTCGGGCCAGTGCCGGCCGGGCGGCTCCCAGGGCCGGTCGATCATCTCGTCGCGATTGGCCCCGATCAGCACCGGCCAGTGATGATCCGGCCGGCGCAGGATCACCAAGGTGCACATTCATTCTCTCGCATCGTCGCTGCGTCGCGCCAGGTAAATGAATATGATGAATATAAGGGGCGCAACGGCGTGGCGCCGCATTGCTCGGAACGAGAGGACGTAAGCAACCCCACGGCTAAAGCGGGGCTTTCTCGGAAGCCCAAGCTTGACCCCCCTAAGTCGAAAGGAGACTGGAGACTATGTTGAGCGGGGAAGTTCAAGACCGGCGTCCGAATGCCTCCTCAGTTCGGACCTCTCAAAGGACGGCTGCAGACAACCCCCGGGATAGGGGCGAAACGTCTCAAAAGCTGCCCCGCAACATTGGCGAGAGGAACTGGAACGCAGGTTCCTCCTCACTAGAGCCCTCACGGACAAACTCAGGAGTCCGCGTCCATGCGACGGGCCTCCTCCCCGGAGACAGTTGATGACCAGCTTTGCCGACCGTGAAAAAGAATTCGAAGCTCGCTTCCGACACGAGCAGGAGTTTCGCTTCAGGGTAACCGCACGGCGCAACCGGCTGCTG
The DNA here is from genome assembly GCA_017353855.1 of Alphaproteobacteria bacterium. Taxonomy (GTDB): domain Bacteria; phylum Pseudomonadota; class Alphaproteobacteria; order ATCC43930; family CGMCC-115725; genus AP-15. The sequence goes on along the minus strand of JAFMSA010000108.1, from coordinate 8,745 downwards.
GGGACGTGGGCGGCCCAAAAGATGGGCCTGACCGGCGCCGAGGTCGAAGCTTATGTGAAAGGGGTCGTAGCCTCCGGGTGCGCGCCGGGCGGCGACCGGCACGTCATCGACAAAATCACCGGCGATCTCGCGGCCCGGGGCCATGCGATCACGCGGGCGCAGGTAAAATTCGAGCTCGAGCATTTTGCCGACCGCGCAAAGCAGCAGGTGATGAAGGAGTAGCCCCGCTGTGCGCGCGTGCGGGGCATGAGCTGTGCGCCGGGGGCGCCGGAGCACGATCCGGCTGATCGCAACGCCCTCTCGTGAGGCTTGGGGATCTCCGGGAGAGCCGGTAGGCGGCCGGCCGCGCGTAGCGTCGGGTCACCGCTTTTGCCGGGCACAGAACTCAATCGGGTTGCACAGGCCCCTCAGGCTGGTTCTCAAGCCCGATAGAACGGTCGCTCGCCCTTGACGGTGACCCGATGGCCAGAACGCGTGTGCGGCCAATAGTCCCACATCGCGTGATGCTGGACGCAGCGATTATCCCAGAAGGCGATCGAGTTTTCACGCCAGCGGAAACGACACTGGAACAGCGGGTTGGCCATGTGTTCGTAAAGGTAATTCAGGATCCCGTCGCTCTCGTCGCGTGAAATCCCGAGAATGCGCCGGGTAAAGCCCTTGTTGACGTAAAGCGCCTTTTTCCCGGTCACCCGATGTGTGCGTACCACCGGGTGCTCGGCACGCGGGTAGCTCGGCTTGTCCGCAATGCCGTAATTGGCGTACTGGCCGCGGTAGTGCTCGCCGTCATGGATCGCGGTCAGTCCTTCGAGATAGGTTTTCATGCGGTCCGACAGCGCCTCATAGGCGGCGTACATGCTGGCAAACAACGTGTCGCCGCCGCGCGGCGGGCATCTCCTGATGTAGAGGATGCTGCCCATTGGCGGCTCAAGGTCGCAGGAGACGTCGCTGTGCCAGCCCTCGCCGTTGGCACGCGGGGAATCCTTGTCGGCATGAATGGTCATCAGTTCCGGCCTGCCTGGGGCATGCGGCGCCGCCGGATGGATGTGAAGATCACCGAACAGGCGGCCGAAGGCGAGATGCTGATCCTCGGTCAAATGCTGGTCGCGGAAGAAGATGACCAGGTTCTCGGCGAGAGCCCGATGAATCTCATCGAGCGTGCGGTTGCCAAGCGGCTTGGACAGGTCGACGCCGCTGATCTCACCGCCGATGATCGGCGTGAGCTTGTCGACGCATATCGTGTCGTACGGCGCGGCATCCCCGGCGACATGCTTGAACCGGGGACCGTTGTTCGATCGGACGGGATCCATCGCGCGCTCCTTCAAATTGTTGCAGCAAGCCTAGCTTGTGGCGGCTTTCGGGTAAACCGGCACGGCTCAGGACGAGCCCGCTTGGATTGCAACTCTGCGGGCCAGGAGATCGGCGATTTCACGCTCTGCAAAGCCGGCCTCCCGAAGGATTTCGCGCGAATGCTCGCCCAGCCGCGGCGCCGGCCGGCGCAGTGCGCACTCGGCGTTACTGAACCGCACCGGCGGCCGCACTGTGCGGACAGTTCCCTCGGTGGGATGGTCGATCAGCGCGAACAGGTCGGCGGCAGCGAGCTGTTCGTCTGCCGGCAGATCGGCGAGCCGGCTAACCGGTCCGCAAGGGATGTCCGCCATCTTCAGCTTTTCCAGCCAGAACCTGCTCGGCGCGCCGCACACGCATTCGGCGATCAGGCTGTAAAGCTCGGCCACGTGCCGGCTGCGGGTTTGCGCATCCACGAGACGGGGGTCTTCGGCGAGCTCCGGCCGACCGGCAATGCGAAAGAATTCGTGCCAGTGCCGATCGGTGTAAGGAAGAATGCAGATGTGTCCGTCGGCAGTGCGGTACGGGCGCCGGTCGCGGGCGAGCATCCGCGAATAGCCGGGCGGCCCCAGCGGCGGATCGAAAGTCAGCCCGCCCATATGCTCCGCCATCACGAATGCGGTCATCGTCTCGAGCATCGGCACTTCGATCGCCTGGCCTTCGCCGGTCCGCTCGCGCTGCAGCAGCGCTGCCATTACCCCGTAGACCATCGTCAGGCCGACTGTCTTGTCGCCGATCAACGTCGGCACAAAGCGCGCTTCGCCGCCCGTCGCCTCCTCGAGCGCGACCAGCCCGCAGCCGCCCTGGATGATGTCGTCGAAGGCCGGCCGGTCAGCGAGCGGGCCGTTCTGCCCGTAGCCGTGCGCAGAACAGTACACGAGGCGCGGATTGACCTCGCGCAGTCGCTGCCAGTCGAAGCCGAGCCGCGCCATCGCCTGTGGGCGCATGTTGTGCATCAGGACATCGCTCTGTCGCACCAACGCCAGCAGGACGGGCGCCGCACTGGATTGTTTCAGATCGAGCACGAGCGAGCGCTTGTTGCGATTGACGTTGAGGAAGACATGACCCATCTCACGGTGCCGGGCGGGTCCGGCGTACCGCATGATGTCGCCGTCCGGCGCCTCGATCTTGATCACGTCGGCACCGAGATCGCCTAGGATCTGCGTCGCAAAAGGCCCCAGTACCACAGTGGTCAGATCGAGGACCTTGATCCCCGCGAGCGGTCCCGGTTTCGTCTCATTCACGTCGGCACCTCGAAAGGAAGGATGCGGAATGCGTTGCAGGGGCCCGATGTCTGCTGGAATAATCGGTTGGCGGCGGGGCCGGCCAAGGAGGATGGAATGTCCGTGACCATGTATCACAACCCGCGCTGCAACACCTCGCGCCGGACGCTGGCGTTGTTGCGCGAGAAAGGCGTCGAGCCCAAGATCATCGAATACCTCAAGACGCCCTATACCGCGAGTATGCTGAAGAAGCTTCTCGGGCAGTTGAAGATGCCGGCAAGCGCCATCGTCCGTAAAAAGGACGCCGCTGCCGCCGGCGTCGATCCGACAGCCTTGTCGGAAGAGGAACTCATCGCAGCGATGGTCGACAATCCGATCATCGTCGAGCGGCCGATCGTCGTTTCAGGGGGCAAAGCCGCGCTCGGTCGTCCGCCCGAGGCAGTATTGAGGGTGCTCTAAGCGTCCCCTCAGGCGCGCCGCGGCCGGGCGGTATATTCGGCGGCGCAGAAGGTGCCGCCCTGGTACCGTTCGGCGATTGGGTCGGCCGGCGGCGCTCCTGCTTCAGCCGCGCGCACCTCCTCGGCGTAGGGCTCGGAATCGTCTTGCGGCCGATAGCCAAGCCGCTCGGCGTTCGAGTTGTCGTACCAGGAGCGCTGATTTCTCGAGACCCCGTAGACGATTTCGTATCGGATGTCGGGATGCTCGAGCCCGATGCGGACAAGCTGTGTGTAGTCGCGCGGGCTGATCCAGATAGAAAGTCGGCGCCTGTCGATCGGCCTGGACCCAAAATTGCCGATACGCGTGCATAGGACAGCCATCCCGTGCTTGTCCGAATACAGGCTGGCGAGCGCTTCGCCGAAGGCCTTGCTGACGCCATACCGGCTGTCGGGACGGGGTACGACGCGATGATCGATCTTCTGGGCGCGCGGATAAAAGCCCACTGCGTGGTTGCTCGTGGCAAAAACGATACGTGCTACGCCGGCTTGGCGGGCTGCTTCGAAGACGTTGTACAGCCCGATGATATTGCCTTCGAGGATCACCGGCCAATCGTTCTCGCCCGAAATGCCGCCGAGATGAATGATGCCATCGACGCCGGCCACCATGCGTTCCACTGCCGCCATGTCGGCAAGTTCGGTGCAATCGACTTCCTCACCGTCGCGAGCGGGCGCCAGCGCGACGCGATCGGAAAGACGCAGTATCGGATATACGCCGCGCAGTGTTTCGCGCAGCGAACGGCCGATGCCTCCTGCCGCTCCGGTAATCAATACTCGTTTCATCCGGCTCCTCCTTGGCTTCTCGGGCGGTTCTTACGGCGTAAGCGCAGCCTCGTCAAAAGCCTGCTCGCGGGAACCGGGCCGGCGATTTGCAATAGTTTTGCAAAATAAACGCGTCAATAAGTGTCTCACGGCCGCGTGATCGCCGTGGGGATCAAGGCACGCTCGCGCAGGGCTCGCATTTTGCCACAGGCTGCGGTTCAAAAAGACCGTCGGGCCAAGTAAAAAGCTCGGCCTTGGCTTTCAGGACCTCTCGAATTTTGAGGAGCAGCCGGCACCCGGCAATACATCACGGATATGCCCCCTTCTTCAGCCGGTCGTTCGACGGGCCGGTCGACACCGAATCGCGTTATCGCTTCAACTCCTGGGGCGGGGCGATATCACTGTCGTGACGGCTGCACCCCGTTGATCCGTTTCCCTTCTTCCGGCGCGCTTGGCAAGGAAAGGATCATTGCCGCTACCGGGCAGGATTTTCAGCGGATGCGGGGCCGGTCTGCGGCGGACGCATCCGGATTCAATACAATCTCGGCGGTGCAAAACACGCAGACCGGCACCCTCGAGGACTTTCGAACACCGCATCGCTCCGACGGTTGCCGCCTCTGGGCGGGTGGGTTACCATAACCCGGCGTCCGTCCCTCTTGGCCGGGCCGGGGTTGTTCTCGCCGGTGCAAGCAGGCACGTCGAGGGTCTGTGGGTAGAATCGGGCCCGACCAGCTTCAATGAGTGTACGGATTCACCCGACGGCGCCATTTCCCGCCGTAAACCCCTTCCACCAAGAGCGCCGGAGTAAACTTTGGCTATAGACGCGACATAAGGCCGGAATTCGACCGCTTCTCTGCCATCGATAATGTGAATTCGCGCAAATTCGCGACAGTATTGTTGGGCACTACAATGAGCCAATTCCAACACAATAACAGCGTCCGTCGGAGTTTACTATCGGGTCCGACGAACCTTGACCGGGTCGATTCTCTATGGGTTTACAGATCAGAGCAACGGCGGTAGTCTCGGCAACGAACGCAACGGGGATATTTTGGTTAATAAATTGCAATTGGTGTTGAGCAAGACGTTCTGAGGCCATGTACGCCGAATTTTATGGTCTCGCGGCACCACCGTTCCAGCTTACGCCCGACGCGCGTTTCTTTTTCGAAAGCACCGTGCATCGCCAGGCGATGGCCTATCTGGTGTACGGGCTCCATCACGCCGAAGGTTTCATCGTGATTACCGGCGAGGTAGGAGCCGGCAAAACGATACTCGTCGACAATCTGCTCTCCACGATCGATCAGACGAATTTCGTTACAACAAGGATCGTTACTACCCAACTGGCAGGGGACGATCTGCTGCACCTCGTGGCAGGCGGGTTCGGAATTGCCAAAGAGGGCCTAACGAAAGGTGCGCTGCTGCAGCGCATAACCGATTTCGTGCTGGCGCAGCACCGCAATCGCAGGCGCGTTCTCCTGATCGTCGACGAAGCGCAGAACCTTTCCTTTGAAGCCCTGGAAGAGCTTCGCATGCTGTCCAATATCGTGATCGATAAGACGATGGGATTGCAGAGCTTTTTGCTCGGCCAGCCGCAGTTTCGTACGATCCTCGGGAGCCCCCGGCTCGAACAGCTGCGGCAGCGTGTAACGGCGGCTTACCATTTGGGCCCGCTGAACGAAGCCGAGACCCGGGACTACGTCGAGCACCGGCTGCGCCGGGCCAAATGGAAGGGCGATCCGCAGCTCAACGACGATTGCTTTCCGTTGATCTACCGTCATACGGGAGGGGTGCCGCGGCAGATCAACACGCTGTGCTCGAGGCTTCTGTTGTTCGGCTTTTTAGAAGAGCTCCACGAGCTCTCGGGGAGCGCCGTCGAGAAGGTGGCCCATGATCTGAGGGAGGAATTGGCGGTGGTCACGGGAGAGCCTTCGCATGGCGGTTCGGCTGCCGAGCCGAACGGCAGCTCGCCGGCGGTGTCCCAGGTCCTGGAGCGTGTCAGTGCTCTGGAAGAGAGCGTCGAGCGGCACGGGCGCGTGATCAAGCGTGCCATCGAGCTTGCCACGGCCTATTTTCAGAACGAACGGCCATGAGCACTTTCGCAAGAGCGCGTCGGCAGATCCCGGCGGGCGCCGCGGGCGAAAGGCCTTGAGCGCGAGACCGTCGCGCAAGCGTAGGGTAGAAAAACCGGTGGCAACCCGGGATTTCCGGCTAGGTCGTCACTAGATAACCTATTGAAAACGAGGCGAGGCCCCGTAGCTCAGCTGGATAGAGCACCGGTTTCCTAAACCGGGTGTCGCAGGTTCAAGTCCTGCCGGGGTCACCACCAAAACTCAGCAATTGCGCCGCCGCCTGAGGGTCAGGGGAGAGATCCCGCGCGTACACTACGACGATCGCGATACAGCGCGGATCCGTAATCCTGGGCAACAAGGGCGCGATCGGGGATGGCGAGCATCCGTATCGGGTCTACGCCAATGATCAAGGGGGGCACGCCGCAGATCACCGGTGATCGCCTTTCGCAACGGCGCACCGGTGCGCCTGACCGACGTCGCGGAAGTCCGCGATTGTGCCGAAATCTGCGTCACCTCGGGGCTGTCGAACGGCGCACCCGCGGTTGTAGTGGTTCTTCCGCCCACCTCGTAGTTCCCGTTGCCTCCATGTTTGTTCGCGACCTGCGCGCTGCTGTGATCCCGAGCGTAACCGTGCCGGTGTCGCTGATCGGTACTTTCGGGAGCACGTGTTTGGTGGACTATAGCGTCGACAACCTGCCGTTCATCCCAGTCACTCCATGGCGCTTACAGTGACCGCCACCGGTCTGAGGTTTTCCACCTCGCGAGCGGCCTGCGACATTCCGGATTCGGTGTCGCGCGTGGCCCTGATAATCTCAACCGGACTGATCGTACGACAATGCAGTCATCGTATCGTTGTCCTGCTCCGGGCCATACCCTTCGGAGAATGAGCAGATAGAGACAAACTGCGCAAGCCCGGTGGGCAAGAGGCTCAACATAACGAGGGCCGGCCAGCGCAAGGTTCGGTCGTACACGCCGAGCACCGACCCGAAGACGCGCATCGATACAGCAAGCCCGAGCGCGTGTTGCACTGCCCGGAGAGCAGACACGCGGAGATCACCGAGCTTATCGTAAGCGAGGCAACCAGCGAGGTCACGATCGCCACCGAGAAGTTCACCACGCACTTGCGGATCAACTGACCGATATTCCCCCCATTCGTGAAATCGGGATAAAGACGGCGACCAGCGACAGACCCAGTGACAGGCCGTGATGCAGACTGGCGTTAAAGTGCTGTCTGAGCGCAGCGTGTCGGCCGACCAGGTAATGGCCGGTCGGCGTCGCAGGCTGAGCGACCTCTTGTCTTGGCTGTCCGATCGTGGTTGCAGAGGTGGCAGGAAATTTGGATTGGCAGGCATCGGAGCCAATTCCAGCAGACCTGCGGGGCGGCACGACTGAACCTTTCCTACCGAACCGCGAAAGTCGAAGCGGCCCCACGCGAGGTGCCGCGCTTGACCGATGTCAGTTCCGGTCAGCAGCAGCAAGGACTCGTGACACATCTGAAAATTACCGACCGCGCGGCGCGGCTTGGTGGCGGCTGGCCAGGTCGACAATGCGCTCTACCGTGCCTTCGGGCAGCGCCGGTATCGACGATCTATCCAGCGCGCTATCAGTATCAAGTCGTCATGGAACTTGCGTCGGGCTTCTGGCAGAGCCCGGAAAGCTTGCATCAGATCTCTATCAGCACCCGCGAAGGCCCGATCAGTGGCCCGCAAGCCGCCCTGCCGCTGGGCGACACAGTGATCGCCAAAGATGCAGCCCAGCACGGCAACAGCAGTTATATCGTCTGAACGTGCTCCATGAGGGCTGCGTCCACCCGATCACGACCTTTCCACCTTGCCCTCTGCAGGCGTCGGGGCGGGTGCTGACCTTCATCGTGACCGCCACCGGTTCGGGATTGTCAAAAGAACGCGATTATCATGGCGATCGGGCGTGGCCGTCGGGGTGCTCACCCTCTACACCACACCAGTTATTCATCAATATCTCGATCGCCTTCGGCTGTCGGGCAGCGGCGCTGGCGGAGGCGTCGTGCGCGCTTGATCGTCGGCCGGACCACTCAACCCTCGGCGGTGGAGACCGGAAAGCCGGTCGGTGCCGATGCCGCCGCCGGCAAGGCGACCTTTGTTTCGATCCTCGGGGCAGAGCGCGCAGAATATTCCGATCGGCCCATGCTGGCACGGGCGGCTAGGCGAGGTGCTCGGATGGCCTGGATGCGCGCTTGGGGCGATGGGCGCGATGGGGTATGCTCGACGATGCGCAGTCGAGGAGCCGGGCCATGAAGTTGATGTGGTTTCATCTGATGCCCTACACCGAACTCCCGGACGATTTCCGGGAGAAGCACCCGTCGGTGTGGGTCGACATCCACTCCTCCCTCTTCGACCCGCGGCGCGCGCATCTGATGTACAACGACTTCATGGACGAGCTCGAATTCGCCGCCGAATGCGGCTTTGACGCGGTCTGCGTCAACGAGCACCACTCGAACGGCTACGGGCTGATGCCGTCGCCCAATCTGATCGCCTCGGCCTTGGCGCGCCGCACGAGCGAGACCGCGTTGTGCGTGATGGGCAACTCGCTGGCGCTGTACAACCCGCCGACCCGGGTCGCCGAGGAATTCGCAATGATCGACTGCATCTCGGGCGGGCGGCTGATCGCCGGCTTCCCGGTCGGCACGCCGATGGACACCTGCTTTGCGTATGGCCAGAACCCGAGCTTACTGCGCGAGCGCTACTACGAGGCGCACGATCTCGTGCTGCGCGCCTGGACCGAGCGGGACACGTTTGCCTGGAACGGCCGCTTCAACCAGCAGCGCTATGTGAACATCTGGCCGCGCCCGGTGCAGAAGCCGCACCCGCCCGTCTGGAT
>JAFMSA010000107.1 GCA_017353855.1 Alphaproteobacteria bacterium | reverse complement strand
GCCATCTGTTAAGTTTGGGGCTGCGTCTAGGTGGCTTCCTACGGCCAGCCCCGAACAGAGCATTATTTCTAGTGATGCGGACGCAGCCGGTCAAGTCCCCTGCTGCTAAATACTTAACGGCTAGGGACCACCGGGATCGGTTCAGGCCGTCTGCTTGTCGGCCTCGACGAGCTGCTGCTGGGCGCTCTCCTCGTTTGCGGCGATCGAGGCGAGTTCGCGATCACGCTCGGCCGCGATCTCGCGCAACCGCGCGATCACGCTGCCGGTACCGGCCGGGATCAGCCGGCCGACGATCACATTCTCCTTCAGACCGGTCAACGCATCGATCCGACCCGAGACCGCCGCCTCGGTGAGCACCCGCGTCGTCTCCTGGAACGAGGCGGCCGAGATGAAGGAGTTCGTCTGGAGGCTCGCTTTGGTAATGCCCTGCAGCACCGGACGGGCCTCGGCAGGCCGCAGACCTTCGCGCTCCACCTTGACGTTCTCGAGGTCAAACTCGGAGCGGTCGACCTGCTCGCCGGCTAGGAACGTCGTCTCGCCCGGCTCAGTAATTTCGACCTTCTGCAGCATCTGGCGCACAATCACTTCGATGTGCTTGTCGTTGATGCGCACACCCTGCAGCCGGTAAACCTCCTGAATCTCGTTGATCAGATAGCTCGCCAGCTCCTCGACGCCCAGAATCCGCAGAATGTCGTGCGGCACCCGGTTCCCATCCATCAGCAGGTCGCCCTTCTGGATGTAGTCTCCTTCCTGGACGCTGATGTGCTTGCCTTTCGGGATCAGGTACTCGACGGGCTCCTTGTCGTCCTCGCTCGGGGCCACGATAATGCGTCGTTTGGCCTTGTAATCCTTGCCGAATTCGACGCGACCGTCGCTCTCGCTGATGATCGCGAAATCCTTCGGTTTGCGCGCCTCGAAAAGCTCCGCAACACGAGGCAGACCGCCGGTGATGTCTCGGGTCTTTGACGACTCGCGCGGGATACGCGCAATGACGTCGCCGGCTTTGACGTGTGCGCCGTTCTCCACCGAGAGGATTGCGTCGACGGACATGAAGTAACGCGCCTCGAGCCCGTTCACGAGCGTGAGCACCTCGCCTTCTTCATCCCGCAGCGTAATCCGCGGTCGCAAATCGCTGCCCCGCGGCTGCTGCTTCCAGTCGACGACCACCTTCGAGGAGATGCCGGTCGCCTCGTCGATTGTTTCGCGCACCGAAAGACCCTCGATCAGGTCGACATAATGCGCAATGCCGTCTTTCTCGGTGATGATCGGGATCGTGTACGGATCCCATTCGACGAGACGATCGCCCCGATTGACCCGGGTGCCCTCATCGACGAGGAGCCTCGCTCCGTACGGCACACGGTGACGGGCCTTCTCCCGGCCGAATTCGTCCAGCAGCACGATTTCGGTGTTGCGGCCCATCACAACCGGGACTCCCGCAGAGCTGATCACAACATTGCGGTTTTTGACCTCGATCGTGCCGTCGAACGCGGCTTCGACGGAGGATTGTTCGGCCCCGCGCTGCGCCGCCCCGCCGATGTGGAACGTACGCATCGTCAGCTGCGTGCCGGGTTCGCCAATCGATTGCGCGGCAATAACGCCGACCGCCTCACCGATGTTGACGACCGTGCCACGCGCGAGGTCGCGGCCGTAGCATTTGCCGCACACACCGACGTGCGACTCACAGGTCAGCACGGAGCGGATCGACACGGCGTCAATCCCGGCCCGCTCGATCTTCTCGATCGCATCCTCGTCGATCAATATTCCCGCCGGCAGGACGAGTTCGCCGCTCAGCGGGTCGAGAATATCGACCGCCGCCGTGCGCCCGAGAATGCGGTCGGCGAGGGGGGCGATCACTTCGCCGCCCTCGACGACCGCCCCGGTCATCAACCCCCGCGTCGTTCCGCAATCCTCCTCGGTGATGATGGCATCCTGTGCGACATCGACGAGGCGCCGCGTGAGATAACCCGAGTTTGCCGTCTTCAGCGCGGTATCCGCGAGTCCCTTGCGCGCGCCGTGCGTCGAGTTGAAGTACTCCAGAACGGTAAGACCTTCTTTGAAGTTCGAGATGATCGGGGTTTCGATGATCTCGCCTGAGGGCTTCGCCATCAGGCCGCGCATACCGGCCAGCTGCTTGATCTGCGCCGCTGAGCCACGCGCCCCGGAGTCGGACATCATCCACACCGAGTTAACCGGCTCCCCGGGTCCCGAGTGGCGGATCATCTTGAGCATTTCGTCGGCGACTTTGTCGGTGCAGCGCGACCAGACGTCGACCACCTTGTTGTACTTTTCGCCCTGCGTGATCAGACCGTCCTGATATTGCTGCTCGTACTGCTTGACCTGCTCCTGGGCTTCCGCGACGAGGCGCCGCTTCGCGTGAGGTATGATCAGGTCGTCTTTACCGAACGAGATGCCGGCCTTGCACGCCTGCTGGAAGCCGAGCGTCATCAGGTGGTCGCAGAAGATCACGGTCTCCTTCTGCCCGCAATGGCGATAGACCTCGTCGATGACGTTGCTGATTTCTTTCTTGGTGAGAAGGGTGTTGATCAGCTCGAAGCTAATCGCCGGGTGGCGCGGCACGATCTCCGAGAGGATCATCCGCCCGGGCGTCGTCTCGACGCGCTGGACGATCGGTTTGCCCTCCGCATCCACCGTCTGATAGCGCGCCTTGATGCGGGCGTGCAACGACACCGCCTTTGCTTCGAGCGCCTGCACGATTTCGCCGAGGCTCGTGAAGGACATGCCCTCGCCCTTCTCTCCCGGTCGCTCCATCGTAATGTGATAGAGACCCAGCACAATGTCTTGTGACGGCACGATGATCGGTTTGCCATTGGCCGGGCTGAGGATGTTGTTCGTCGACATCATCAAGACGCGGGCCTCGAGCTGCGCTTCGAGCGACAGCGGAACGTGCACCGCCATCTGGTCGCCGTCAAAATCCGCATTAAACGCCGTGCAGACCAGCGGGTGCAGCTGGATCGCCTTACCCTCGATCAGCACCGGCTCGAACGCCTGGATTCCCAGACGATGCAGGGTTGGCGCCCGATTCAGGAGTACGGGGTGCTCACGGATCACTTCCTCGAGAATGTCCCATACCTCAGGCCGTTCCTTCTCGACCATTCGCTTGGCGGCCTTGATCGTGCTGGCGAGGCCGTAGAGCTCAAGCTTCGAGTAGATGAACGGTTTAAACAATTCGAGCGCCATTTTTTTCGGCAGCCCGCATTGATGCAATAGGAGCTCGGGACCAACGACGATGACTGAGCGACCCGAATAGTCCACACGCTTGCCGAGCAGGTTCTGCCGAAAGCGGCCTTGCTTGCCCTTCAGCATGTCGGACAGCGACTTCAGCGGACGCTTGTTGGCCCCGGTTATAATTCGTCCGCGCCGGCCGTTGTCGAACAGCGCGTCCACCGCTTCCTGAAGCATGCGCTTCTCGTTGCGCACAATAATGTCGGGCGCGCGCAACTCCATCAGCCTTTTCAGCCGATTGTTGCGGTTGATCACGCGGCGGTAGAGATCATTGAGATCGGACGTGGCAAAGCGACCGCCGTCGAGCGGCACAAGCGGTCGCAGCTCAGGCGGGATGACCGGGACGACCTCGAGAATCATCCATTCAGGACGGCTGTTTGATTCAATGAACGACTCGACGAGCTTCAACCGCTTGACGAGCTTCTTGCGACGTGCCTCGGAGCTCGTCTCGCGCAATTCGCCGCGAAGCCGCTCCTTCTCTTCGCCGAGATCGATCGCCGACAGCATCGTTCGCAGCGCCTCGGCACCGATCGCAGCGGTGAACTGATCGTCGCCGAAATCGTCCTGCGCCTTGAGGTACTCCTCTTCGTTGAGCAACTGATGCTGCTTCAATGGCGTCAGCCCGGGCTCAATAACGACGTAGTTCTCGAAATAGAGAATTCTCTCAAGATCTTTCAGTGTCATGTCGAGCAACAGGCCGATGCGGCTCGGGAGCGACTTCAAGAACCAGATATGCGCTACCGGCGAGGCGAGCTCGATATGACCCATGCGGTCGCGCCTGACCTTGGATAAGGTGACCTCGACGCCGCACTTTTCGCAGATGATGCCGCGATATTTCATGCGCTTGTACTTGCCGCACAAGCACTCGTAATCCTTGATCGGCCCGAAGATGCGGGCACAGAACAGGCCGTCACGCTCGGGTTTGAAGGTCCGATAGTTGATCGTCTCCGGCTTTTTGATTTCGCCATAAGACCAGGACCGGATGCGCTCAGGGCTGGCGATCGAGATGCGGATCCGATCGAAGCTCTGCGGCCCGCTAACCTGGCCAAAGATATTCATCAACTCGTTCATGAACGACCCCTTTCGGTATTGCTCGTCATGCCTGCGCGAGCAGGCATCCGGGGACCCGGCTCAGCGCCGGAACCCCTGGGCCCCCTTCCCGGCCAGCCGGCCCTGGCGGGCGGTCCCGGAAATCGCGGGGGCGACCAAAAGAGAAACCCTCACCTGGCGTCTCAGCTGTGGCTGTGGTCAATACCCGCGCGGCTCAAGCTCGACATTGAGACCGAGCGAGCGCAACTCCTTGACCAGCACGTTGAATGATTCCGGAATGCCGGCCTCGAAATTGTCGTCGCCCCGCACAATAGCCTCGTACACCTTCGTTCGACCCGAAACGTCGTCGGATTTCACCGTCAGCATCTCCTGCAGGGTGTATGCCGCGCCGTAGGCCTCCAGCGCCCACACTTCCATTTCGCCGAAACGCTGCCCGCCGAACTGCGCCTTGCCACCGAGCGGCTGCTGGGTGACCAGGCTGTACGGGCCGATCGACCGCGCATGGATCTTGTCGTCGACAAGGTGATGTAGCTTCATCATGTAGATGTAGCCCACAGTTACCGGTCGATCGAACGGCTCGCCGGTACACCCGTCGACCAGCGTCACCTGCCCGGAGTCCGACAGACCCGCCCGCTGGAGCATGGCGACGATATCCTCCTCCCGTGCGCCGTCAAAGACGGGACTCGCCACTGGCACGCCGTTCGTCAGGTTGCCGGCCAGTTCGACGAGGTCTTCCTCGGTAAGCTGCTTGAGCTCTGTCTTCTGCTCGCCCTCGTACATTTCGCCCAGAAGATCGCGCAGCTCCCCGTTCGTTTCACCGACACTGCGCTTGACATTGGCGAGCACCTCGCCAATCCGCCGGCCAAGCCCGGCCGCCGCCCAGCCGAGATGTGTCTCGAGAATCTGACCCACATTCATCCGGCTCGGCACGCCGAGGGGGTTTAATACGATATCGACCGGGGTTCCGTCCTCAAGATAGGGCATGTCCTCGCAAGGCACGATACGTGAAATCACACCCTTGTTGCCATGCCGTCCGGCCATCTTGTCGCCGGGCTGGAGCTTGCGCTTCACCGCTACAAAGACCTTGACCATTTTCATGACACCGGGCGGGAGTTCATCGCCCCGCTGAAGTTTTTCGACCTTGCTCTCAAACCGAGCTGTCAGCGCCGCGACGGCATCGTCCATCTGTTTCTTCAGACCCTCGACATCCACCATTTTGGCGTCGTCGCGGATCGAGATTTGCCGCCACAGTGCCGGCGGATACTCGGCGAGCACCTCCTCGGTGAGCTCGGTGCCGGACTTCATGCCGCGAGGTCCCCCAACCGCAATCTGCCCCGACAGCAGCTCCTGGAGCCTGGCGGCAAAGCTTCGCTCGAGGATCACCCGCTCGTCGTCGCGGTCTTTGGCGAGCCGCTCGATCTCGGCGCGCTCGATCGCCAGCGCGCGCTCGTCCTTATCGACCCCGCGCCGGGAGAAAACGCGCACCTCGACGATCGTGCCTGACACTCCCGGCGGGAGCCTCAGCGAGGTGTCGCGCACATCGGACGCCTTTTCGCCAAAAATCGCCCGGAGCAGCTTTTCTTCCGGCGTCATTGGCGATTCGCCCTTTGGAGTGACCTTGCCGACGAGGATGTCCCCCGGCTTGACCTCGGCCCCGATAAAGACGATCCCCGCCTCGTCCAGGTTTCTGAGCGCCTCCTCGCCGACATTCGGAATGTCGCGCGTGATCTCCTCCTGCCCGAGCTTCGTGTCGCGCGCCATGACCTCGAATTCCTCGATATGTATCGAGGTGAACACGTCATCCGAGACGATACGCTCCGAAATCAGGATCGAATCCTCGAAGTTGTACCCGTGCCAGGGCATGAAGGCGCACAGCACGTTGCGTCCGAGCGCCAGTTCGCCGAGCCGGGTCGACGGGCCATCGGCAATGATGTCGCCCGCCGTTACCTGGTCGCCGACTTTGACGAGCGGCCGCTGCGTGATGCAGGTGTTCTGGTTGGAGCGCTGGAACTTCAGCAGATTGTAAATGTCAACTCCGGAAGCAGCGGTCGAGGTCTCCTCCGTCGCGCGAACGACGATGCGCGTCGCATCCACCTGGTCGACGATACCCGCCCGACGGGCAATAATCGTGACTCCTGAGTCTCGGGCGACCGTCTCCTCCATGCCGGTGCCGACCAGCGGCGCCTCGGAACGGATCAACGGCACCGCCTGCCGCTGCATGTTGGATCCCATCAGCGCGCGGTTCGCGTCGTCGTTCTCGAGGAACGGGATCAGCGCCGCCGCTACCGAAACCAGCTGCTTGGGCGAGACATCGATCAGATCGATGTCTTCCGGCCGGGTCATCACGAAATCGCCGCCTTTACGGCAGTTTGTCAAATCGGCGATGATCCGGCCGCGACCGTCGGTTTCGACATTGGCTTGGGCAATCGCGTAGCGACCCTCGTCCATCGCTGAGAGATACACGACTTCGTCCGTGACGCGCCCATCGACGACCCGGCGATACGGGCTCTCGATAAACCCGTACTGATTGACCCGGGCGTAGGTCGCCAAGCTGTTGATCAACCCGATATTTGGACCTTCCGGCGTCTCGATCGGGCAGATCCGGCCGTAATGGGTCGGATGCACGTCGCGCACCTCAAACCCGGCGCGTTCGCGCGTCAACCCGCCAGGACCGAGTGCTGAGAGCCGCCGCTTGTGCGTAATCTCCGACAATGGATTGGTCTGATCCATGAACTGCGAGAGCTGCGAGGAGCCGAAAAACTCGCGCACGGCTGCCGCCGCGGGCTTCGCATTGATCAGGTCGTGCGGCATGACCGTGTCGATCTCGACCGAGCTCATGCGCTCGCGGATCGCACGCTCCATCCGCAACAGGCCGACGCGATATTGGTTCTCCATGAGTTCGCCGACCGAGCGGACCCGGCGGTTGCCGAGATGATCGATGTCATCGATGTCACCGCGTCCGTCCTTCAGCCCGACCAGCACTTTGAGGATCGCCAGGATGTCGAGCTTGCGCAAAATGCGCACCGAGTCGTCACCGTCCAGACCGAGCCGCGAGTTCATCTTGACGCGGCCGACCGCCGACAGATCGTAACGTTCAGGATCGAAGAACAAGCTGTTGAACAGCGCCTCAGCCGTCTCCAACGTCGGTGGCTCGCCCGGGCGCATGACGCGGTAGATATCGATAAGCGCGTCTTCGCGAGTCGCGTTCTTATCTATCGTCAGAGTGTTGCGCATAAAGGGACCGACCGTGACGTGATCGATGTCGAGCACCGGGAGCTCGTCGATACCGTGCTCGCTCAGGCGCGTCAGCGCCGCGGTGGTGACCTCGTCGCCAGCCTCGAAATAAACCTCGCCCGTCTCCTCGTTGATAAGGTCCGAGGCGAAATAGAGCCCGACCAGCTCCTCGTCGGTGACGAGGACCTCGCTGAGGCCCTCTTCCCGCAGCCGCCGGGCCGCCCGCGGTGTGAGCCGCTCGCCAATCGCCAGCACCACTTCGCCCGTGCGGGCATCGCGCAAATCGCTCGTCAGCTTGCCTTTGAACTGCTCCTCATGAAACGGCTTCATCCAGCCCTGAGGGCCGCGGCGGAAGACGATCGTTCCGTAAAACGCGGAAAGTATCTCCTCCTTCGACATGCCCGCGGCTTCACCGGGCAGCAGCGTCTTGTTCTCGGCCTTCCGAAGTTGCCGCAGCTCTTCGGTGGCGGCGCTATCGAGGGCGAGCAGCAACGTTGTCACCGGGAGCTTGCGGCGACGGTCGATGCGCACATAGACATGGTCCTTGGCGTCGAATTCGAAATCGAGCCAGGAGCCGCGATAGGGGATCACGCGCGCAGCGAAAAGATACTTGCCCGAGGAATGCGTCTTGCCCTTGTCGTGATCGAAAAACACACCCGGGCTGCGGTGCATCTGAGATACGATAACCCGCTCGGTGCCGTTGATGATGAAGGTGCCGTTCTTCGTCATCAGCGGCATGTCGCCCATATAGACGTCCTGCTCCTTGATGTCGCGGATCGAGCGCGATCCCGTATCCTCGTCGACGTCCCAGACGACGAGCCGCAGCGTAACCTTCAGCGGAGCCGCATAGGTGATGCCGCGCTGCTGACACTCATCGACGTCGTATTTCGGCGTTTCCAGCTCGTAGCGGACGAATTCGAGCTGCGCACGCTCGGAAAAATCGCGGATCGGAAATACTGCTCGGAAAACTTCCTGCAGCCCGACATTGGCGCGCTGCTCGGGCATGACACCCATCTGCAAGAAGTGATCGTAAGAGCTTTTTTGAACCTCGATCAAATTCGGCATCGGTGCCACTTCGGCTACCCGCCCGAAGCTCCTGCGGATCCGCTTCTTGCCCGTGAAGGAAATAGCCATGCGTGCTCCTCAATGTGGGCCGCAGCTCAACGGCCCGAACCAGACAGCGAGGGACCCGAGTTGCAGCGGCCGTTCGCAGCCGCGGCACCAATCGGCCTCCGAATGTTTTTACGACCCGACGGAACGGCTTGTGTTCACCAGCCAGTGCTCTCGACCCGAGACGGCAAAACCGGGCCCGCGCGATCAATCGCGCCCCGGTTCGCAGGTCTGAATGTCGGGCGGCGGCCGGGTGCGATCGGACGCCCGCCCCAATATAGCTAAGATCGTGTCAGCCCTACTTTATTTCAACAGTGGCGCCGGCATCCTCAAGCTGTTTTTTGATTTTGTCCGCCTCCTCCTTGTTGACACCCTCCTTGACCGGCTTGGGCGCCGCCTCGACCAAGTCCTTGGCTTCCTTGAGACCAAGGCTCGTGATTGCTCGCACTTCCTTAATGACATTGATCTTTTTCTCGCCAATCGCGGCGAGGATCACGTCGAACTCGGTCTTCTCCGCCGCCGCCTCGGGTGCCGCTGCGGCCGCAGCGCCGCCAGCCGCCCCGACGGCGACGGGTACCGCCGCCGAAACCCCCCATTTCTCTTCGAGCATCTTCGAAAGCTGGGCCGCCTCGATGACGCTCAAGGCCGACAGATCGTCGACCAGTCTTGCCAAATCAGCCATGTTCTGCTCCTGAGTTCCTTTCTATTAACGCTGAATATTGAATATCGGGCTAGGCACCCTCTCCCTGCTTTTCGGCGTAGGCGGCGAAAACCCGGGCGACCTGGCCGGCCGGCGCCTGTAGGACCGTCGCGAGGCGCGCCGCCGGCGCCTGCAACAGGCCGATCAACTTGCCGCGCAGCCCGTCGAGCGATGGAAGGGCGGCCAATTCCCTGACCTCCGCCGCATCCATCTGCCGACCTGCCAGGCCGCCGCCGATGATCGTGAGCTTGTCGTTGCGGTTGGCGTACTCGACGACGACCTTCGCGGCGGCCACCGGGTCGTGCGAAAACGCGATCGCGGTCGGACCGGTAAACAGCGCCCCCAGTGATTCAAACGGAGTGCCCGTCAAAGCGCGCCGCGCCAGCCGGTTCTTCGTCACCCGGAAGCTCGCCCCCGCGTTGCGCACCTGTCGCCGTAGTTGCGTGGCCTCGTC
>JAFMSA010000623.1 GCA_017353855.1 Alphaproteobacteria bacterium | reverse complement strand
CGATAAAAACCCGGAGCTTCGGCGTGCTCAGCTTACAGGCGGCCTCGCCGACGATTTCGATTGCGCATTTGCGGACCCCGCCGGAACTCAGCTGACACTTCCGCGAAGAGAGCAGACGTACGGTCGAGGTTCTTGCCACCTGACCACCGCATCCGGCTGCAGCACATGATCGGAGCCGCGAAGACGGCGTGCGATTTTGCCTCGGGGAGATCGGATGTTGGTCTTTGCATTGCGCCACGGGGCGACGAAGCAGCTCCGACCACTCTCTTTCGATCGCCGCCAACCCGATAAAACCGGAAACTGGCATCCGGCTCGAACTCCACGAGCAAGTCGAGGCGAATGCGGTGCCTGCAGCACAGCCGCGCCAACGCGGCTTTGTCAGAAGAGAGCGAGCTCGTCGGCAGCCCAATGGCATCGTCAGGTCTTCCTGCACCGAGCTTGTGCCGTCAAAGAGCCAGCCGATAGGCCTTCGCAGCGGTGCTGCCGTACAGCGCCTTCTTCTCGTCGGCGGAACAGCCGGCGGTGATGCGCTTGAAGGCATTCCACATCACCGGATAGCTGCACATGCCCTTATCGACCGGGAAGTTGCTCTCGAACATCGAGCGCTGCGGGCCGAAGGCGCTGATGCAGGTCTCGATATAGGGCCGCCAGGCCTTCTCCAGATCCTGCGAGGAGGGCGGCTCGTCGTTTTCGAAAAAGGTAAAGCCGGTCAGTTTCATGCCGAGGCCGCCGAGCTTCACATAGGTGTTGGGGAAGCTTGCCACGTCGCGAATGCCGGTTCGCCACTCGGCGAAGCCCTCCTCGCGCTTGCCGGCATAGGGCCCGATCGCGAGTGGGCCGCCGACATGGTTGAGCACGATTGTCGCTTGCGGAAACGTTCGCGCCAGATCGGCGACATCGGCGAGCTGCGTATGGAACAACCATGCATCAAAGCTGAGCCCGAGAGAGGCGAGGCCGGCGAACCCTTCCCGAAAGTTGCTATCCCGGTAGAGCCCTTGCGGCGCCCCCGAGCAGTAGATCTCCAGGCTTGGATCGGCATGCCAGGTGGCGCCGTTGCGGATACCCTTGAAGCGGCCGCCCGAGAGCGTGATGTGCTGCTCGAGAACCCCTTCGGCGCGGCTGCCGATTCGCAAATCTACATTGCCGATGATGCCGGCAATACAGCGCGCCGGCCCGTATTTGCCCGAGGCACTCATCGCCGCGATGCCGTTGACGAACTCGGTTTCGCCAAGCGATTTCAGCTCCTGCGGGCCGTCGGCGCGGTACATCTCGCGGCACTCCTCGAAGCACGTCGCCACGACGTTGTGACCGCTGCCGATATCCTCCAGCAAATCCTCGAACAGGTAGCGGTTGCCCGGCCGGTCCCACAGGTGATGATGCGGATCGACGATCGGCAGGCCCGGCTCGAGGATCTCTTCCCGGCGCCTGTCGAGCCAATCCTGCCGGATCGGGGCGTGACGGCTCGGCGGAATAGCGGACTGGGGCATTCTCGGCTCCTGCGGCGGGTGGCGTTCGACGCCGTCAACTCTGCCGCGCCGTGGCGCGTAATGCCACGGTTTTAATCAGCCTCGCCGGTCAAGGAGGCCGGAGCAAACGGCAGGCTTGGCGCGCTCCGGTACATTTGCCAAACTCCCGCCATGGGCATCGATCACGAAATCGGCGAGTTCGCCCGGGCGATTGCAAAGGCGCAGCGCGCGGTTGTTTTCACCGGGGCGGGCATCAGCACTGAGTCGGGAATTCCCGATTTCCGCAGCCCGGGCGGGATTTGGACGCGCATGGCGCCGATTGATTTCGCGGACTTTCTCGCCTCGGATGAGGCGCGGCGCGAAACCTGGCGACGACGCTTCGCGATGGAGGATATGTTTGGGGAAGCAAGGCCCAACCGCGGCCACCGCGCGGTCGCCGAGCTCGTCCGCTGCGGCAAAGTTGCGGCGGTGATCACGCAAAACATCGACGGCCTGCACCAGGCTTCCGGGATTGCCGATGACCAGGTCATCGAGCTGCACGGGAATTCGACCTACGCGCATTGCCTCGACTGCCGGATCCGGTACGAGCTCGGCGCTTTGCGCCTTGCCTTTGAGCGCGACGGGACCGCTCCCGTATGCGAGCAATGCGGCGGCTTTGTAAAAACCGCGACGATATCCTTCGGCCAGGCGATGCCGGAGGAGGCGATGCGGCGTGCCCAAATCGAGACCCTGGCCGCCGATCTGTTCATCGTTGCCGGCTCGTCTCTCGTCGTCTACCCCGCGGCCGGCTTCCCTGAGCTCGCCAAACACAACGGCGCGGGCCTGGTGATCATCAATCGCGATCCGACCGGCCTCGACCCGATCGCCGACCTCGTGCTGCACCGCGCAATCGGCGAAACCCTCGGCTGCGCCACCGGCGTCGACTGACGCACCCCGACGCTTCTCTCGCGACGCCGCGGGTGGAGCTGACCGACGCATGCGGTCCGGGGCTCGTGGCGGTTGAATGGTGGTAAAGCGGGCCTTGTCAGTCGGCTTTCGGACGGTGCGCGCTGGGCTCGGTGGCGCCGGTATCACGGCAGCGCCGAGCCAGGCGCATCAGCGCGAGTGGCAATGCCGACCGGCGTCTACAACTCCCGACGGAATCTACTGGCCGCCAAGGCGGCGGTGTCGTGGTCGACACCCGCCTCACCCCATCCGGAATTTGCCGCAAGGCCGTAACGCCGTACGGCACTGCCGGCCAAGGTCCTTGATAAGGCAGGTCGTGACCGCGGACTTCTTTCGGTTTGCCTTGCGGGCGATATTCGCGACCATTGTTGCGGAAATCGCCGACCGGCTCTTACTTTCCCGGTTTGACCGGGATCACCGGTTGCTGTTCGGCCGAAGCCGCGGCCACTTGCGGCCGAGTAGGTGGGGTCGTTACCGGCCCCACCCCTCACAGTGCCGGACGTGCGAATTTCCCGCATCCGGTTCCTCACGAGAGAGGTTCGCTCGCGGCGGCGAAGCCGTGCAGGATCCTGGCTGGCGGCAGCGGGTGCCGGGCCAGAATTTCGTTGAGGCGGGCCCATGGGACCGCGCCGCGACGATGACGCCGCGACAGCCACTTGCGCCAGATACGCACCACTTGCCTGGCGAACCAATGCGGCCGGAAGCCGTACGAACAAGGCAGAAAGTCCTGCTCATAGATTGCCTCCAGCACCATTGTCACGGCGCGTTGCGCCACCTTGTCCTCGAAGGTCGGAATGCCGAGCATCCTCTGCGAGCCGTCCGCTTTAGGGATGTATGCTCGGCGGACTGGCGGCGCGCGATAGCGGCCAGACTTGATGCGATCCAGGAGATCCAGAAGAT
>JAFMSA010000622.1 GCA_017353855.1 Alphaproteobacteria bacterium | reverse complement strand
GCCTGCAGCAGCTTCAGGATGATGTTCTCGACGTCCTCGCCGACATATCCGGCCTCGGTCAGCGTCGTTGCGTCCGCCATCGTGAACGGCACGTCGATGATTCTCGCCAGGGTCTGCGCGAGGAGGGTCTTCCCCGAACCCGTCGGGCCCACCAGCAGGATGTTCGACTTGGCGAGCTCGACGTCGTTGTTTTTCGCGCCGTGGGCGAGCCGCTTGTAGTGGTTGTGCACCGCCACGGAGAGAACCCGTTTGGCGTGGTCCTGGCCGATGACGTAATCGTCCAGCACCTTGCAGATGTCACGCGGCCCGGGAACGCCATCGCGCGACTTGACCAGTGTGGTTTTGTGCTCCTCGCGGATGATGTCCATGCACAGCTCGACGCATTCATCGCAGATGAACACGGTCGGCCCAGCAATCAGCTTCCGGACCTCATGCTGGCTCTTCCCGCAGAAAGAGCAGTAGAGCGTGTTTTTTGAGTCGCTGCCGCTGGATTTGGTCATCGCCTCTCCGTCACCGGCCGGAGCAATGTCCCGCACCGTTCGGCCTTCTTGGCTCCGCCCCCGCGACCGGTCTGCGGGGATCCGCAGCCCGGCCGCGAGCGGGACGCCTCGCGGCCATGCATCCCCCGGTCGGTCGAGTATATGTGCTCTCGATCGATCAACAACTACTTAATCGCAGCCGTCCCGATTACAGCTTCGAACCCGCCGGGCTCGCACAGCCGCTATTTGAACCCCCGCTCCGGCCCATCATGGCCCGGCCGATTCTCGACGACCTCGTCGATCAGCCCGAAGTCTCTGGCCTCGAGCGGGGAGAGAAACTTGTCGCGCTCGACCGCCCCCTGGATCGCTTCGAGCGACTGGCCGGTATGTTTGACGTAAATTTCGTTGAGCCGGGCGCGCAGCGCGAGGATTTCGCGGGCCTGAATCTCAATATCGGTTGCCTGTCCCTGGGCGCCGCCCGAAGGCTGGTGAATCATGATTCGGGAGTTGGGAAGCGAATACCGCTTGCCCTTTGCTCCCGCGGTCAGCAGCAGCGATCCCGCCGACGCGGCCTGACCGATGCATACGGTCGACACCGGCGAGCGGATGTACTGCATCGTGTCGTAGATCGCCAGGCTCGAGGTCACGACGCCCCCCGGCGAGTTAATGTAAAAAGCGATGTCCTTCGTCGGATTCGTCGATTCGAGAAACAGGAGCTGAGCGCAGATCAGGCTTGCGACCGCGTCATGGATGGGGCCGACGAGAAAAACAATCCGCTCGGCGAGCAGCCGCGAGTAAATGTCGTAGGCCCGCTCGCCCCGGTTGGTCTGCTCGACCACCATCGGCACCAGGTTGTTCATGTGCTGTTCGAAGTAGTCGGACATGTCGGACCTCCTAGGTCATGTGTCGCCGGCCGTGCCGGGCGCAGCGTGGGTCTCCTCAGCATCGTCAGCGGCGCTCATCAGCTCCTGCGGCGTTACCTTCCGGTCCTCGATTTTCGCGAGCTCGGTAATGAAGTCGATCACCTTGTCCTCGAAGATCGGGGCCCGCAGAGTGGCGACGGCATCCGGGTCCTGGCGATAGAATTCCAGCACCTCGCGTTCGTAGCCGGGATGCCGGCGGGCCTCCCGGGCAATCGCCTGGTTGAGTTCGTCCTGAAGTACCGTGATGTTGTTGTTGCGTCCGACCTCCGCGAGAAGCAGCCCGAGCCGAACCCGGCGCTCGGCGATCCTGCGATAATCGGCCCTTCGCGCCTCGTCGTCCTCGTCGGCAGTCGGGGGCCTCTCGCTCGCCAGCGCTGCGCTTTGTGCGGTGTCGCCGGCGGCCCGCCCGGCCTCGCCGGCAGCCTCGCCCGGCTGCGCCGGGGTCGCATCGCTCGCCGCCTCGGCAAACGTCCCCTCCGCCGCCGGTTCCGTTCCGTCGGCCTGGCCGGCTTGCGGGTCTGCGGTTTGCGACGGCGCGGCGTGGGACGCTTCCCTCTCGGCCTGATACTGCTTCCAGATGTTCTCGAATTCGAGGTCCACCATGCCCGGCGGAACCGGGAAATCGTAACTCTCGGCGAGCCTGTCAAGCAGGACCCGCTTCAAGCGCATACGCGATACCGCATCATAATCGCGCTGCAGCTGCTGCTGCACCTCCTGACGCAGTTCGGCGAGGCTCTCCAGCCCGACGGCCTTGCCCAACTCATCGTCGATGACGGCCGGCTGACGCTGGCGAACCTCCTTCACCTCGACCGTGAAGACCGCCTCCTGGCCGGCAAAATCCGCCACCCCATAATCTTCAGGGAAGGTCACGCGCACAGTGCGGTGCTCGCCGGCGACGGCGCCGATCAGCTGGTCTTCGAAGCCCGGAATGAAGCCGCCCGAGCCGAGCCAGATCTCACGGCCCTTCCCGCTGGCGCCGGGTATCTCTCGATCGCCCACCCTCCCCTCGACGTCGACGACGATGATATCACCCGCCTCGGCCCCCCGATCCACCGCTTCCGATTTGCGTTGCTGCTCGGCAATTCGCCCGATCGCGCGATCGACTTCCTCACCGGGAACCTCGACCATGAGCCGCTCGAGATGCAGATCCGCGAAGGCCGGAGCGGGAATCTCCGGCAGGATCTCGAGCGACATGTTGTATTCGAGGTCGCTCCCTTCGCTGAAGGAGACGATATCGACCTTCGGCGGCAACGCCGGCCGCAGATTTTGCTCGCGGATCGCCTCGGCCGAAGTGCCTTGCACGGTGCTCTGGAGGACTTCCCCGAGAACCGAGGAGCCGAAGCGGCTGCGCAGGATCTGTATCGGCACCCTGCCCGGACGGAAACCCGGCAATATTACGGTCCGGCCGATCTCGCCCAGGCGAGTGCTAACCTTCTCCTCGAGCTCGCCGGCGGGAACGACGACGCGGAACTCCCGCTTCAGTCCGTCGACGCTGGTTTCCGTCACTTGCATAAACGAGAGCCTGCCTATCGTTGCGAAACGTTCAATCCTCGCTGGTGCGGGCGGGGGGATTTGAACCCCCACGATTGCTATCGCTGGAACCTAAATCCAGTGCGTCTGCCAATTCCGCCACGCCCGCGGCCGGCTGTTCCAACCCGTCCCCGTCAAATTTCTATCACAAACGCGCTGCGCAAAACAGAAGACCAGGCATCCGCGGCGGGAAGTCGGCGCCGCACGGGTGCGCACTCAGTTGGTCCGCCGCCGGGGCGCTATCAAGAACCCCGCGGGTGTTTCAGCTGGCTCGCGAGAGATGGCGCAGCGTGGACGAGGCCGCGACCCGCCTCTCCGCGCTATAAGCCTCGTGATTGGCCTCGATATCACCGAGGCGGTAGAGATAATTGACCATGATGCC
>JAFMSA010000621.1 GCA_017353855.1 Alphaproteobacteria bacterium | reverse complement strand
TCCTACTGCATCGGCTGGACCGTGCGTCCGGATAAGGGCGTAGGTTGTAGCGGGACAATTGGCTTGCCGTCGCTCCGGTCTGAGTTAAGTATCGGCACTCAAGCGAAATTAACCCGCTAAATCGAAAATGTCGGGCGCTGCAGGTCTAAACATAATTTAAGCCGGATAGAGTGAACTCGTCAGGGATTGAGAGCTTTGATCGTTCGTTAAGGCACTGTTGAATCCCGCGCAGCTGTTCTGTCGCACCGTAAAGGGACCCCGGCTTTGCCGGTGAGCAAGTGGTCTGCTGCAGGACGACCATATGGGCACTGGCGCTCGCCAACGAGCACCGCGCGCCGCCCGGCCATTGGCGCGTCTCTTCGTCGCGATTTACGAGAATTTACGCCAATTCACTGGCACCCGTCGGTGAGCGAGATCACTAAATTCAGCGTCGGACAGGCTGGTTTTCGGCGAAGGGGAGGGACGGTGAGGTAGTTACTCGCCTATCACAGAGATCGGAATTATCCATTTGGTAGATGTGTTTCCCACCCCAATTTTGTTGCGTTGCAGCTGCATTGATCGCTACGGCGGCAGATTCACCTTGCGGCACCGTTCCCCGCACCCAGGAGATCGAATGATGTCGAAATTACCACCAGACCCGGTAGAAGACCCGCGCTTTAAAGAACCGCTGATGCCGACGGCTACCGACCACCTAGAGGGTGGTGCCCGCAGCCCGGCAAGCTGTTCCGCTTGATGACGGCGGAGCAGCAACAGGGCCTGTTCGCCAGTATTGCCGGCCGCACGGCCAGGGATCCGGAGGAGCCCCAACGGCGCTGGATCGCCCATTGCACAAAGGCAGATCCGGCCTTCGCGAAAGGGATCGCACGGGCTCCCGGTCTCGATCTTAGGCAGGCGGGCGCGTGACCCGCATCTCCCCGCACCACCACTGCAATTTCCCCACAGGAGGATACCAATGTATAAGACCGCCAATACCTTACCGGAGCAGATCCGCTCGAGATCGGTCGCTCTGCTCAATCGCCACCTTGCCGGCTCTATTGACCTGCACGCGCAGGTCAAGCAGGCGCACTGGAACGTCCGCGGTCCCACCTTCATTGCGATCCACGAGCTGTTCGACAAAGTTGCCGACGTCGTCGAAGAATACTCGGACAAGATCGCGGAAAGGGCGGGCACCCTCGGCGGAACCGCCGCGGGAACCGTTCAGACGGCGGCGGAGCGGTCCTTCCTTGGACCATACCGTTTAGGGGTTGCCGACGCCGAGGCCCACATCGCGGCGGTGGCGGAGGCGCTGGCGAACTTCGGCGAGTCGGTGCGCAACGCGATCGATGAAACCGTCTCATTCGGCGACATAGACACCTCCGACCTGTTCACCGAGGTGTCGCGCGGCATCGACTATCAGCTCTGGCTGGTCGAGTCGCACAGGCATCTATAGTGCGGCCTGGCACGGTCCGGGGTTGGTGCAGAAATGTTCTCTGCGCCGCGGTGGAGAGGGCGCCTCTTGTGGCCCCACGTCCTCAATGCACCCGAAATCCGTACCGCAGCATCGGACACATCCAGCGATGCCATGTTGGCCCACAATGCCTTCTGTGGCGGGGAAGCGGTTCGCCGGTGGACAACCCTGGACGGTTCCCGTGTCGAGGACACAGCCTAGCGTTCCCGTATAAAGGGTCGCTATTTGAGGTCGCGAGCTCAGTTGTCGACACGTACCCACGGCAGGTGCTCGTCAGCAAATACGTGCCGCGTCGGCCGGAGTTCGGCCGCGCGATCGAATGCGCCGGCATAGAAATGCGTTTCGGTCGGCAATCCTGCGCTCTCGCAGGTCAAGGTTGACCCGCACCGAGCGCAAAACCCGCGTCGGGTCCGTCCGGGCGTTGAATCGAATTTTGTTATTTCACCTTTGGTGACCGTATAAGCTGCGTCTTCAAATGCGACAAAAACCGAAGCGGGGGCGCCGCTATGCTTACGGCAGCTTTGGCAATGGCACCAATACACCCCCTTTGGCAGACCAGTCGCAACAAAACGGACGGCGCCGCACAGGCAGCCACCTTCAAATTGGTCGGTTGTGCCGGTCATGATCTGATCCTCCCAGCCGGTCTTGGCGAGAGTAATTAGCACCTCGCAAAGCGGGACGGCAAAAGTCGTCTGCGCCGGGTTGGGCTATTCGATGGTCCAGGCTTGGCGATTATTTGTTCACTGCGCGACCTACGGGGCTCGCGCGGTAAGCTCGCCGCGCAATCCCCGTGCCAGATCCTGCAGTGCGTCGCCGCGCGGAAAGGAGCGGCGCCAGGCCAGCACAAGCTCGCGCTCCGGCTCGGGCGGAGCGAAACGGCGGTAGACGGCGAGCTCGTCCGTGCCAAACGGGGCGAGCGCGGCCATTTCCGGGACGAGCGCGACGCCGATTCCGGCCATGACCATCTGACGCATTGTCTCCAATCCGGCCGCCTGCACGTCGTCGTCGCGGCGGTTGCTGAGACCCGCGGCTGCGCAAATCGACAGCGATTGCTCGCGCAGACAGTGTCCCTCCTCGAGAAGGACGATGGGCTCGCGGCTCAGCGCGCGCGGCGCGATCCGCCGCTCCGCGGCGAGCCGATGACCACGCGGCAAAGCCACGAGGATCGGCTCGGCGAGCAACCTTTCCCAACGCAGGTCGTCGCCGTCGAGCGGCAGGGACAGGATTGCCGCATCGAGCGATCCGGCCCGCAACCGCTCCGTCAGCGCCGTTGTCTGCTCCTCGCGCAACAGCAGCCGCAGCTGGGGCCAGTGTTCCCTGAGGACCGGCAGCAGCCGCGGTAGCAGATACGGTCCCGCTGTTGGGATCACGCCGAGACGGAAGGGTCCCTGCAGCGGGTCTTGCCCGGCCCGCGCCATTGCCTTCAGCCGTTCCACCTCATCCAGCACGATCTGCGCCTGGCGGATGATCGCGCGGCCGTTGACGGTCGGGGAGGCGACGCGGGCGCCACGCTCGAAGAGCTGCACTCCGAGCTCGTCCTCGAGCTTTGCGATCTGGGCGCTAAGGGTCGGCTGGCTGACACGGCAGCGCGTCGCGGCGCGACGAAACTGGCCTTCGGCGGCAAGGCATACCGCGTATTCGAGATCCCGCAGATTCATCGGAGGATATATATAGGAATGATCTATCATTATGATAGGCCAAATCGTCCTTGTAAATTCTTGGCCGAACGCCATTTCTGATTTGCCGGACTGCCCGGCTAGCGGGCAAATGGAACCGGGAAATCAACCGATGGCGCAGATCGTTGCAGCTCTGGGACGGGCATCGCTCTCCGAAGCTACGATTGCCGCGGCTCATGACTGGCTCACTGGCCG
>JAFMSA010000106.1 GCA_017353855.1 Alphaproteobacteria bacterium | reverse complement strand
CCGATGAAGAACATGCTCGTCAGAGGTGCCAGGCCCGCCTGCGCGATGTCGGTGCGCGGATAGATCGCGGACTCCACATCGAAAATCGTCTCCCTGCCGGGCTGTATGCCGAACCGGAACGACGCCGCCGCGCTGGGGCTGTCGAGCAGCGCATGAACGACGAGCGAGCGGCTGCGGGGCTGCGGGCGCTCGATCCAGAAGGCCTTGAAAGAAGGATATTCCTCGCCAGCGGGATCGGCCGTTTTGATCGCGAGACCGCGCGCCGAGAGGCCATATCCCTGATGCCTTGCGACGGCCCGAAAGTAGCTGGCGCCGAGAAAGGCGCAGACCTCGTCGAAGTAATCGGGTCTGTTCAACGGATTGTGAACCCGAAAGCCGGCAAAGCCCAGACCCTCGCCCGTCGGGCGCGGCAGTTCGCCGAAATCGAACAGGTCGGGACTGTAACGGACCGGTTGCGCCTGCCCCGCATTGACTTCGTAGATCTCGACGAGGCTCTTGTACAGAAATCCCGGATGGAAGAATTGGATCTCGAACGGCACGCCGGTTCCGTGCCACAGCGCGCGGTTCGGGTCGAAGCGGATCGCGCGGTACTGGTCGTAGGTCAGTTTCGAAAACGGGTCGGGGAGCTTGGTATCCGGCGGTCGATAGGGTTTATCGGCCAGCTCGCGTGCCATGCCGCGCACGGAGGCGCTGTCGAACGGCTTGTTCGCCTCGGCAGCGGGTCCCTCGTCCGCGGCGGCCGCCGTCGGTAACGGCAGCCCGGCGAGCGGCATCATGCTGCCGCTGCGGAGCAGATCACGACGCCGCACGCGTCAACCTTCGGTCTATCTCTCGACGATCATCGCCGAAGGGAATGCCGACGCTGAAGATTGGTTCCTCGAATGCGATCGGCTAAGGGTTGAAATGCGCGCGCTCCGGGAGCGTCGTCGTTCGATCGGATCTCAGTAACCCTCGCGCTCGAGCCGTTTGCGCAGCAGTTTGCGATAACGGCGCACCGCCTCGGCTTTCTCGCGCGCGCGCCGTTCCGAGGGTTTTTCGTAATTGCGGCGGAGCTTCATTTCCCGGAACACTCCTTCGCGCTGCATTTTTTTCTTAAGCGCTCTAAGCGCCTGGTCGACATTATTATCGCGAACGAGGACTTGCACGAGGGTTGTTCTCCATAGGTGGACAAGCAAACGGTCGACCGCGCGGCGGCTGCGGCCCGTGTGCGGCGATATTTAGCATTTCCGCCGGCCAGTGTGAAGGCAGCGCGCCACAGCGCTTTACCGCGGCCGACGGCCGACACATATTTTGCCCATGGCCTTATTGAAAATCGCCCGAATGGGCCACCCCGTTCTGCGTAATCCCGCCTGCGCCGTCGATGATCCGACGGCATCCTGGGTCCGCCGCCTGGTTGACGACATGGTGGAAACGATGGGGGACGCCGGGGGTACCGGCATCGCCGCCCCGCAAGTCCACCAGCCGCACCGGATCGTTGTCTTCCGCGTCCCCGGCGAGCGCCTCACCGAAATGCCCGGCGACTTCGCGCAGGACCTGACGGTGCTGATCAACCCGGTCATCGAGCTTATCGGGCACGAGGAGGGGCCTGGTTGGGAGGGCTGCCTCTCGGTCCCGGGGTTGCGCGGGGTCGTGCCGCGTCATTTGCGGGTGCGCTACCGCGGGACCGGGCTCGACGGAGAGGTCATCGAACGTCAGGCCGAGGGCTTTCACGCCCGTGTTGTCCAGCACGAATGCGACCACCTCGATGGTATCCTCTACCCGCAGCGGATGCCGGACCATCGGTTGCTGGTCTTTGTCGAGGAGCTCCAGCGTCACCCGATCGACCTTGCGGAATTTCTTGCGGAGACGCGCGCGGTATGAACAGCCCTCTCGCCGAGAGCCAGCACGACGCGTTGATCGAGGCGATGCTCCCCGATGTGCCGTTTGACGGCTGGTCGCACGCGGCGGTCCGCGCCGCGGCACGACGGATCAGCATGCCCGCGGGGGAAGCATTGACGCTGTTCTCGGACGGTGCGGCCGGCCTTGTCGCCTGTTTCAGCCGATGGGCCGACCGGCGGATGCTCGATCGGCTCGAGACCTTGCCGCTCGACACGCTACGGGTGCCCGAACGCATCGCGCTGGCCGTCAACACCCGGCTGGAGATCGTCGAGCCGTGGCGTGAAGCGGTCCGCCGCGCTCTCGCGGTCCTGGCATTGCCGCAACACATGCCTTTGGGGTTGCGCCTTTTATACGAGACTATCGACGGGATCTGGTACGCCGCCGGGGACAGCGCGACCGATTTCAGCTTTTATACCAAGCGGGCCACCCTCGCCGGGATCTACGCCGCCGCGCTCCTCTGCTGGCTCGAGGACCGCGCGCCCGGTTTCCCCGACACCCGCTCGTTCATCGAACGCCGCCTCGACGATGTCGCACGTTTCGGCGCGGCGCGCGATCGTCTGGACGCGGCATTCGCTCATCTGCCGAACCCGCTGCGGCTTTTGCGCCCTTCACGCTGAGCCCGCGCCCCCGGTGCTCGCCAACCGGTGCAGGCGGAACGACGGGACAATTACCGGCGCCGGCTCAGTCGCGTGACGTGACCCATTTTGCGCCCGGGCCGAGCGCGGGCCTTGCCGTAGAGGTGGAGCTTGGTCAGGGGCTCGTTGAGCGTCTCGCGCCATCTGTCGACATCGTGGCCCAGCAGGTTCTTCATCACCGCGTCCGAGTGATGTTCGACAGAGCCCAGCGGCAGACCGCAAATCGCACGGACGAGCTGCTCGAACTGGCTCGTGACGCAGGCATCAATCGTCCAATGCCCGGAATTGTGGGGGCGGGGCGCAATCTCGTTGACCAAGATCTCGCCGGCCGATGTCAGGAACATTTCGACGGCGAGCACCCCGACGAGGTCCAGCTTTTCGGCGATGCGCCGTGCGAGCGCCTCGGCCCGCACCGCGGTCTGCGAGGATATTCGGGCGGGCGCGATCGTCGTGTCGAGGATGTGGTTGACGTGCTGGTTTTCGACCGGCGGATAGGTCGCGCATGCGGCGTTCGCGCCGCGTGCCACGAGAACCGAGATCTCGCAGACGAAATCCACAAAGCTCTCGAGGATCCCGACCTCCGCGCCCATCCGGCGCCAGGCCTCTTCGGCCCCGACCTCCGGCGTCAAGCTCACCTGGCCCTTGCCGTCATATCCCATGCGCACGGTCTTCAGCACCGCTGGGTAGCCGAAATCGCGCAGCGCCCGCATCAAAGCGGCCGGGTCGGAGATTTCCCGATAGGCGGCGGTGTCGATGCCGATCGAGCGCAGGAAATCCTTCTCGCGCAGCCGGTCTTGGGCAATTTCGAGGATTTCGGGCTGCGGCAGAACCGGTTTGACCGCCGCAATCCGGCGGACCGATGCGGCCGGGATATTTTCGAATTCGCATGTCGCAACGTCGACGGCCCCGGCAAAACGCTCGAGCGCCTCGCGGTCAGTAAATCCGGCAACCGTTGCCGCAGCGCAGACCTGCTCGGCCGGGCTGTTGGGCTCGTCCGCAAAGACATGGCAGCGATAACCGAGCCGGGCGGCGGCCAGCGCCGTCATGCGGCCGAGCTGGCCGCCCCCGACGATGCCGATCGTTCCGCCGGGAGCTAGCATACCGGACCGGCGGGGCGTTCGGCGACACGCTGTGTCTGTGCCTGGCGCCATTCGTCGAGGGCGCGTTCCGCGGCCGGATCGGCGAGACCGAGAATTGCTGCTGTGAACAGGGCCGCATTGACGGCGCCGGCTTGTCCGATCGCGAACGTCGCGACAGGAACGCCGGCGGGCATCTGGACGATCGAGAGGAGGCTGTCGATCCCCTTCAGCGCTCTGCTTTCGATCGGCACGCCGAGCACCGGAAGCGGGGTCAGAGCCGCGGTCATTCCCGGAAGATGGGCTGCGCCGCCGGCGCCGGCGATAATAACGCGCAGGCCGCGGGAGCGGGCGGTACGGGCGTAGTCATAGAGCCGCTCGGGGGTGCGATGGGCGGAGACGATCCGTGTCTCATAGCCGATCCCCAGGCGATCGAGAGTCGCCGCAGCGTGCCTCATCGTCTCCCAGTCGGATTGGCTCCCCATGACGATCCCCACGACCCGACCGGCCTTGTTCATCGAAAATTCTCTTTTGCCCGTGACGGGACGCTTTTGCTCCCGCTTCCTTCGCCCAGGTTGCCGGGCAGCGTTTGAGCAAGACCCGTTTGGTACCCGTCCCCGGGCATATATGCAGCCCTGCCTTCAAGAGGTCCGGACGGAGGAAGCATCCGGACGCTGGTCTTTAACTTCTCGGTCAACCTGGTCTCCGGTTTCCTCTCGACTGGGGCCGGTTACGCGCGGGCTTCCGGCTGAGACCCGAAGCCCCTCCCTTCAGCGAGCGGATGGGTTCCTCGCCCCCTTTCTCGGCCAAGCGCAGAACGGCGGCATTATAGGTACCGGTCGGAGGCGGACAAGAAGATCGGGGCGTGGGCCGGCGAGCTAGGCGATGATATCCGGCAGGAGCTCGCTCTCGATCCTGGTGATCTGATCCTTGAGCAACAGCTTTCGCTTTTTCAGCCGTTGCAGCTTGAGCTGGTCGGCCGGGCCACGTGTGGCGAGGCCCGCAATGACGTCGTCGAGTTCGCGATGTTGGGTTTTGAGAGCGGCGAGCTTCGCTCTTAGAGCTTCTATGTCGAGGTCCATGGCCGCTGCCACCAGTGTTCATTATCATTATAGCATCCCGGACGCGCCGGGTAACGCAACCTTGCCGCCTGGGGTATAATATCGTTGCCCATTGCGCGAAATCGAGCGGAAGGGCATGACAAAACGTGTCGGCCTGTTAACGAGCGGCGGAGACTGCGGCGGATTGAATGCAGTGATCCGCGCCGTCACGTTGCGCGCCGCATCTGCATATGGTTGGGAGGTGCTCGGGATTCGCAACGGGTTGATGGGCCTGCTTCGCCAGCCGCCCGACACCGAATCCCTCAATCCCGCAAAACTCGACGCCGCGCTGATGCGGCTCGGGGGCACTGTTCTTGGAACCACCAATAAGGGCGACCCTTTCGCATTCCCGATGCCGGACGGCAGTCTTCGCGACCGTTCGCAGGAGATCATCGACGCCTGCCACGCCATTCGCCTCGACGCGCTGATCGGCATTGGCGGGGACGGCAGTTTCGCGATCCTGCGCCGCTTGGCGCAGCAAAGCGGACTTCCGCTCGTCGGCATTCCGAAGACGATCGACAACGATGTCCGGGACACTGAGGCCTCGGTCGGCTACGACACTGCGGTGGCGGTCGCGACCGAGGCGCTTGATCGGTTGCAGCCTACCGCCGCAAGCCACGACCGGGTGATGGTTCTCGAGGTGATGGGCCGCGACGCCGGTCATATCGCGATCGCCGCCGGAATCGCGGGCGGCGCCGATATCGTGCTGATCCCGGAAATTCCGTATCGCATTGCGGCGGTTGCAGCGCATATCGATCGGCTGCGGCGTGGCGGGCGGAACTTCGCGCTCGTCGTGGTTGCTGAATCGGTCCGCGACCCGGCGGGCGGGCTCGTTCTGCGGCAACATCCGGGCGGTCAGAAGAGCTACGGCGGGATCGGAGCCGCGCTCGCCGACGCGATCGGCCGCCTCACGGGGGCGGAGACGCGCGTCACCGTTCTGGGCCATCTTCAGCGCGGCGGGCAGCCGACGGCCGGGGACAGGGTGATCGCTTCGGCTTTTGGCGTCTATGCCGTGGATCTCGTCGCTGCCGGCCGCTTCGACCGCATGGTGGCGTGGCAGAACCGGCGCGTCGTCGATGTGCCGCTTGGCGCTTCGATAGCAACGCCGGCTTGCGTTGATCCCGACGGCGCGCTCGTGCGGACGGCGCGCGGTCTGGGGATCTGTCTCGGCGATGCGTAATGCTCTCGGGAATGCGCCGCAAGGCGAAGAGCTATGGGCGTTCTCGCTTGCATTTTATGCATGTCCCGGGGTCGCCGAGGCGTTGCTTGCACTGCAGGATAGAGGCGGGCTCGACGTCAACCTGATGCTGTTTGCGCTGTGGCTGGGGTGGTCGGGGCGCGGCCGGCTCGACCGCGATGCGCTCGCGGCTGCCGAGCGGGCGATCGGCCCGCTCCGAGACGAGATTGTCGAACCGGTGCGGACCCTTCGGCGAAGGCTCAAGGACAATTCCGAGGAGGACGTCCAGGGGTTTCGCGAACGTGTCAAGGCGCTCGAACTCGCGGCGGAGGAGCTGGTCCAGTCGCGTCTTGCCCGGCTGGCGGCGACGAAGGGCAGGATCCGGGACGGTCTCGCCGCTGCCCGCGCCAATTTTGGTTTCTATCTCGCTCGCAAGGGGGGCGGGGCCCCGGAAGCTGCGATCATCCTGGAAGCCTTCGAACGTTTCGCGGCAGGGCGATGAACTTACGGATCGGGAGCGGTTGCCGGGGTTTTGGGGCGATCGTCGGCGGTCGAAAGCTCACCCCAGCGCCTCACCCCGCCCGTATCGAGGTCGAAAAGGTCGAGGACGCGGCCCAGTGTCTGATCGATCATTTCCGTCAGGCTCTGCGGTTTGGCATAAAAGGCGGGGACCGGAGGCGCGATCACAGCGCCCATCTCGGAGAGCGCCGTCATCGTCCGCAGGTGACCCGTGTGAAGCGGCGTCTCGCGCACGAGCAGAACCAGGCGCCGGCGCTCCTTCAGCACGACATCCGCCGCGCGGCTCAACAGTGTTGTCGTCACTCCGCTGGCGATTTCGGCCATGCTCCGCACAGAGCATGGCGCGACCACCATGCCGATGGTCTTGAACGAGCCGGACGAGATCGGCGCCGCCAGATCGCCGATCGCATGAACGACATCGGCGCGGCGGCGCACCTGCGTCGGCTTGAGGTTGGTCTCGAGCGCCAGCGCCATTTCGGCCGCCCGGCTGATGACGAGGTGGCTCTCGACCGGCAGCGGACGCAGCAGTTCGAGAAGCCGCGCCCCGTAAATCACACCCGAGGCGCCGCTGATTCCGACGATCAGCCGGGGGCGTTCGGATCTCTGTGCCATGCCGGCCTCTGTGAATTTTAATTGTTCAGGCATATCTCCGTTCCAGGGTCAACTACCCTATGGCCGGCTGATACCCAGCGGCGTTAGATTTGGCTGCTGTGACCTTCTCTCAGGAGCACCGGGTATGTCGCTGCAGGATCGCATCGAGGCGCTGAAGGAAAAGCATGCTGCACTCGAACGCGCTCTCGATGAGGAAAACAAGCGACCCCTGCCAAACCAGGACGCGATCTACGATCTGAAGCGTCAAAAACTGCGTATCAAAGACGAACTTTATCAATGTAATCTCTTGATAAATAAGGAATAAATCACCTTATCGGGCAAACGGACGGGTGCTTCACCCCGCAAAAAATCTTAAGAATTTACAACGAGTAATAATGGGTCGCCAAATCTCTGTGTGACCAGGCCGCGACCACGTTGCGACCAAGGTGCCTCGCTGAAGGGTATGCCTGTTGGCGATGCCTGACCCGTCGCGCTGCTTCCGGAATCGGATTATTCGAGATGCTTAGCGACCCTCCCCCGGAACGGCGCGTGGAGCTGGCAAGGGAAACACCGCTCTTCCGCGCGGCGTGGCAAACCTGGCGCTCCTCTCAAAGCAATAGAGAGCCCGACGACACTCCCGCCCGAACGGGCAGCCTGCCTCCGCACGCCTTCTGGCATTCGGGGAGCGGATTGGAGCAGGCGATCCTGAGACGACGCTCTGTTTTGGGCAATGGACGCCGGGTACCTGAGCTACCTTAATGCGGACCTATTGCTTTTTAGCACAAGATTCTATCGATGGATCATGAAACCGGGATGCGGTCTGTTGGCGCTTGCCGAACGGCAACGGCGATTTTCCAACGAGAGTGAATGCCTCGCCTTTCTCGAACATGCGCGATGGCCGCAGGGGCCGGTGTGTCCGGCCTGCGCCAGGTAGACCGTGCCTCGCGGATCACACGCGTCCTGGTGATTTACCGCCGGTACGCCAATGCACAAGACACACCTGCCGATTTGCACTTGGCTCATCGCGACTTATCTGCTCGCGACGAGCTGCAAAGGCATCAGTTCGCTGAAGCTCGCGTCGTTGCTTGGGCTGCAATACCGCCACGACGTGGCATCTGACCCATCGCATCCGCGCGATGATGGGTGGCAACCCCGATTTGTTGCGCGGAATTGTCGAACTGGCGCACCTACGCCGCGACTCGATGTCCGCGGGGCTCCGAGAAAGCAAATGGCACGATCCGTATTAGCCATTAGCTCGGTCGCGACGGCACGCTCGGCGAGGTGCTTGGCCAAATTTCGCGACCGGATCCTGGGCAAGCTCGAACTGATGGCCGCGCCTCCCAAGCTGCGCGATCGCGATGTGGCGTGCGGGTGCGCGCCGGAACGCTGCCACGGAGAGGTTCTGCGAGACTTGGCTAACGTGGTTTGATTTTTTCCAGCCGCGCGAGGTGAGCTTTGTGTTCTCGCAAGATGCTCTCGAATTGCCGGAGCAGCTCTTCTGCATTCGCGCGCAATTTGCTGCCATCGGGAAACTTGGCAATGATCTCGTACTGCCGCGCCACGTGAGCCTCACCCATGCACACGTGCCACCGGGCCAATTGCAGGTCGGGCAGGCCGTGCGAGGTGTTCCTCAAGAGGGCCCGTGACGCCGTAGTTTGATCGATCGCGTATTTGCGTAGGTTTTCTGTTTCCCGACAAGCGAGCTCTGCTCGTTTGCGGAGGAGTGCAACGTCAGCAAGAAGATCGTGAAGGTGTTGCCGCGAATATTCCATCCTGTCGTGCCGCGCGGTCGTCGTCAGAGGTAAACAATGACTATTGGAGTCCGTTTCGCCGCTGCCAAGACGTTTTCGATGACTGATGGACCTCGATCAAATCAGGTTATCGCGATCGTCTCGCGCAACCCGGAATAACCGTGCTCGTCAAACCAGAGCGGAAGCTCCTTATCGAAGGGTACGCGCTCGGTCTCGTCTGGCGGCTCATATAACAGCCGGGCGGTTTGTCGGCGACCGAGAGGTCATTGCCGCTTTCGAGGACCTGACCGCCGCACATTATTCTATATCGCGGTTGCGGCCCGGTGTTGACGCGCGCCCGCTCGGCCATCGCCCTGAGTGTGCCTTCAAGCTCCTTCAGCGCAGCTTCGGGGGCGAGGCGCCGCCTCTCCTTCTGCGCAAACAGGGCACGGATCAGCTCTAGCCGCGCGTTATCCACGACGCCGCTCCCGGAAGAGTGCTACGACCTCGGATCATTACTCTGCCGCTCGGTGGCGAGGCGCGCCTTCTCCTCATCGCTCATTACCACCCAATCCCCGCGCAGCGCAGGAAAAACTCCTGCGCCTCGAGGGACTAGGATCACGGGTTCTGAGGCATGGCGCGCAAGAGGACCGGACGGCGGCGCGGGCGTGCCAGCAAAGGTCGGCGGGCGAGGCACCTGCAAGGACGAGAGCCGGCCGAAGAGGCCTGCCTCATTACGGCACGCCGGAGCTGCAGGCGAAGAAGCGAGCGCCACCTCGCGGGCGGAGGTGAAAATGACGCCCGCAGTATTTTGCACGGCCTGGGTCATCCGAACCTGTACGAATACGACGCGCTCGCCTCATGACGAGCCTTCTGCGCCAGGTCCCGCGCGCAATGGGCGGGAATCTGCCGGTAGCCCGACTGTGGAGCGCCCTCACTGGCGCGCTGATTCGACCCGGCCGGGGCTGCCATTGCGTACGGGTGACAATAATGCCCGTCACGCGCTGGCGAGTATCTGTGCGCGGCTTGACGGCTGCCGATCCCTGGTGCTGGAGCTCGCCGGCAAGGGCACATCGTCGAGCGGGCGTGGGGCGGTCAGTTGACGCGCGACGAGCCC
>JAFMSA010000620.1 GCA_017353855.1 Alphaproteobacteria bacterium | reverse complement strand
CATGTGCGCGCATCTCCCCAACGGAGGAAGGCAGAGTGTGCGACGCATTGCGTGCGCCGCACGCTGAAACGGCTGTCCGGCCGGGAGAAGCGCTTCATGCGTGCTGTCAATCATGAGCCCAGCAAGGCAGTTGTCGGCCTTGCCGATGAAGCCGGAAGCCCGGCCATCGCCGTGGTACGGCTTGACGGTATCCGCGAGCGTCGTCCGCGCAAGGCCCGGCAGAATTCATCGCTGGCCCTATGGACAGCTGCTGTTTTTTCCGGGCTGCAAAGCGGGAGGGCAGGGCGTGAGCGTGATCGAGATCGATCCGGCTGGCACCGGCAAGGGCTGGTCGCGCTGGCGGCATATCGCACCAGGCAATCGGAACCGGAATCTCTTGCGCTGCCGGGCTCGCGGTTTGGCGCATCGAGCCGACATCCAGGCCGCGCTAAATATTCGGCTGCGCGGCATCCTGTCCCGGCAGCAGTCGGAACAGGATGGGCCGCCGTCATGCAGCGCCGAAGCCCGGGCCATCGGCTCCGGCGCGACCCCGGACGAGGGCGCGGGCAAGCCGCCTGCTTCAGCCGGCGGTTCATGACTGCAAACTGCCTCCGATCCAACATGGTGCTGCTGCTTGCCGCGCACGGGCGGTCATACAGCAGTTTTCACGCGGATGCCATCGCGAGCCAATCCGCCGGACAGCCGAACTGGCCGCGCCTGCCCGCCGCAGCGCCGTGATGGAGCGGCTGAGGGTTGGTGTGCTGATCTCGGGCCGCGGGTCGAACCTGCAGGCACTGATCGAGGCATGTCGCGATCCCGACTACCCGGCCGAGATTGTTCTGGTTATCAGCAATCGTGCACAGGCCCCCGGGCTCGCACGCGCGGACGCGGCCGGAATACCGCACGCGATTGTCGGGCATCGCGAGCGGCACGCCTTTGCGGCGCAAGCCGAGGCTCTGTTGCGTGAACACCGGGTCGATTTCATCTGCCTGGCGGGTTTTATGCGGATTCTCGACGCAGGTTTCGTTCAAGCGTGGCGCGACCGGATGGTCAACATTCATCCCTCGCTTCTCCCGGCCTTTCAGGGCCTGCACGCTCAGCGGCAAGCGCTGGCAGCGGGGGTGCGCTTTACCGGCTGCACGGTTCATTTTGTCCGCGCCGAACTCGATTGCGGTCCGATTATCGGCCAGGCAGTGGTGCCGGTTCGTCCCGACGACGACGAGGAGCGCTTGTCGGCGCGAATTCTCGAGGTCGAGCATCGCCTCTATCCGCTCGCACTTCGGCTGATTGCGGAGAAGAGGGTCACGGTGACGGCCGATCGGGTCGACATAGAGGGCTGGCGAAGTCCCGAAATCGCCGCGCTAAATCCGGTCGGCCCGGCAGCCGGCCGATTTGCCAGGACCTCTGTTTAGGCTATATCTGGGCGGGTGCTACGAACGGATGAGGAAGCGATGGTGGCAATCGATCCCGAGCTTGAACGGCATCGTCAGGCGTGGATCGGATTCACGCGTCTTCTGAGATATGCGCTGGCCGCGATCGTTATCGTCTTGGTCGGGCTGGCGATATTCACGTTATAGATATTCAGTTTGCATAAGACGCGCGGCGGGCGGGTTCCCGCCGCGAGTGCGGCGGTGCGCGGTCGTGGCACTGCCGGCCTGGTGCTGCGGGCGCCGTACGGGCCGGATTCAAGGGCACATTTCGATAGCGGAAAAGAAAAAGGCGACCTCCTGCGCGGCCGTTTCGGGGGAATCCGACCCGTGCACCGAATTGGCTTCGATCGATTCAGCAAAATCCTTCCGAATAGATCCGGCTTCCGCTTTCGCCGGATCCGTCGCTCCCATGATTTCGCGGTTGAGCGCCACCGCATCCTCGCCTTCGAGCACCTGAACGACAACGGGGCCCGAGCTCATGAACGCCACGAGATCACGATAAAACGGACGCTGTGCGTGGACTTCGTAAAAGCGCTCCGCCTGCGCCGGCGAAAGCCGGATGCGTTTTTGAGCGACGATGCGCAGGCCGCGCTTCTCAAAACGATCATTTATGGCGCCCGTCAGATTACGCCGTGTCGCGTCGGGTTTGATGATCGACAATGTCCGCTCGATGGCCATCCGCATTTCTCGATCAAAAGACAAGCCGCGGGGTTATATCGAGCTGTTGCATAGGCAGCAAAGGGCGGCGAAACGCCGCCCTCACGTGTTGCGCTTCCAACCCCCCGCGGTCTGCTGCCAGTAGGTCACGCTGTGGCCGGCCTCGCGGACCCGCTGCCAGCGCTCCCGTGCGGCCTCGACAGCCTTGACGTCGTTGCCGTCGAAGATATCGGCGCAGCGGTGAAAGGACGAGAGGTCCCCGGCGTCCAGCCCGTCGGTGAGCACGATCATCGATGCGCGGTTGGGGTTCTCGTCTCGACAGGTGAGCCAGATCGGCTGCATTCCCGGGTTCCCGTCTCTTAGCGAACCGTGCGGCAGGAAGGCGGCTTCCTCGTAGGTCCACAGCACTGCGTCGAGATGCTCGACCCGCTCGCGAGAGGCGGCCCTGACGACGATCCGGTAGCCCTGAGACCACGCCCGCTCGAGGAGCCGCGGCAGTGCGCGCTCGAGCGATGTCGTCGACAGATGATAGAAGCCGACTTCCGCCACACGCCGCCCGTCCGGTTATTCCTTCTCGTAATACCCGGCGACGAAACGGTCGAGGAGCCTGACGCCGAATGCGGTCGCTCCTTTGGGCACGGTGGGGGCATCCTTCATCGACCACGCCGTCCCCGCAATATCGAGATGCGCCCAAGGAACGTCGTTGACGAACCGCTGCAGAAACTGAGCTCCGATGATGCTGCCTGCGGCCCGGCCGCTGGCGATGTTTTTTATGTCTGCGGCATCACTGTCGATTTCCCGGTCATAGCTCTCGGCGAGGGGTAGCCGCCAGACCTGTTCGCCGACAGACTTGCCCGCCTCGATCAGCCGGCCGGCGAGCTCATCGCTGTTCGAGAACAGGCCGGCGTGGTGATGCCCGAGGGCGACGATGACCGCTCCCGTCAGGGTAGCCAGATCTACGATAAGGCGGGGCTTAAAGCGGTGCTGGCAGTACCAGAGCGCATCGGCAAGCACCAACCGGCCCTCGGCGTCGGTGTTCAGCACCTCGATCGTCTGGCCCGACATCGAGCTCACGATGTCGCCGGGGCGTTGCGCATTGCCGGAGGGCATGTTCTCGACGAGGCCGATCACGCCTACCGCATTCACTCTGGCGGAGCGAGCGGCAAGTAGCCGCATCAGGCCGATGACCACGGCGGACCCGGCCATATCCCATTTCATGTCGGCCATGCCCGCGGCGGGCTTGATCGAGATGCCGCCGGTATCGA
>JAFMSA010000619.1 GCA_017353855.1 Alphaproteobacteria bacterium | reverse complement strand
TCTGGTACAGCTGGAGGGCATTCGCGCC
Organism: Alphaproteobacteria bacterium; assembly: GCA_017353855.1. GTDB lineage: Bacteria > Pseudomonadota > Alphaproteobacteria > ATCC43930 > CGMCC-115725 > AP-15. The sequence goes on along the minus strand of JAFMSA010000619.1, from coordinate 3,303 downwards.
GAGCCTTGGGGCTTGGACGGCCGATACCCGGCGTCGGCTCTCCTCGTGGGGGTTCAACAGTGCCGGCGGCTGGGCGCTGACGCCCGACAGGCTGAAGCTTCCGACAATCATTGATCTCGAGCTCGGCCGACTTGCCCGCTTTCATTGGTTCGACCCGTTCGACCCCCGAACCGGGAGGCGAATGAATGAGCTCGCGCGGAAGCTGGTCGCGCCTTACCGCGGGTCACCTTATCGGATCGGCTATTTCTCGGATAATGAGGTCGGGTGGTGGGCTGGCGCCCTGTTTTTCTTCTATTCCTCAAAACCGGCGAGCTCGTTCACAAAACAGCGCTGGGTCGAGCTGCTGCGCCGGCACTATGGCGGTGACTGGTCCCGTTTTGCCGCAGATTTTCTGCCGCCTGCCGGAGTCGACACCTGGGAGGCACTTCTCGCGACCACCCGCAGCACGCGGATGAAACCCGGCGGCTCCGGCATCCGCGCGGTGCGCGAATGGGCAGGGGTCGTGGCCGAGCGCTATTATACGCTTGCGGAGCGGGCGATCCGCGCTGCCGATCCGGATGCGCTCTACTTCGGGGATCGGCTGCCGATTTACTACGACCCGGCAGCGGTACGCGCGATGGCGCCGCACGTCGATGCGATCGCTACGAACTACAACGTCGACAGCAGCGACGGCTGGGTCGCGGATTATTTCTTCGACGGGCTGAGAAAATTGTCCGGCGGCAAGCCCGTGCTCGTCTCAGAGTGGTTTTTCGCCGCCCGTGAAAACCGCTCGGGGAACCGCGACAACGGTCATCTGATGACGGTTGCCTCGCAAAAGGAGCGTGCCGCCGGGGCTGCCGCCGCGGCGAGAAATTTCGCTGCCATCCCGGAGCTCGTGGGCCTGCACTGGTTTCAGTATTACGACGATCCGAAGGGCGGGCGAGGCGATGGCGAGGATTACGATTTTGGCCTGGTCGATGTGAACGACCGTCCCTACGGGCACCTCACTTCGGCACTCGCCGCCGTCAACCGCTGGATCCCGGAGATCCATGCGACTGCGGGCGTATCGCGGCCCCCGGCAAAGATGTTCGTGCTGCCGCATGCGGCGATCTCCACCCGCGACGATTCCCTTTCCGATTGGCCAAAGCCGTCGAGCCTGCTGCCGAGGCTCAGCCCGTCTCCCGGCGCGGTCGAATTCGGCGAGGCCTATTTTGCATGGACCGACCGCGGCCTCGCGCTTGCGACTGTCGGCCAGGACTATTTCGACATCGACCTCTTCGCTTATCAGGGTCCCTTCCCTCTTTCCGATGCTTACAGGGTAGAGCTGGGCGTCGACTTCGGCGCCGGACCCCGGCGCTTTACTCTCTTCTTCATACCGCCGCGGACCAAGCTCCACGACTATCCGCAGATGGCGGCGCAGCTTTGCGCCGGCGCCGCCGAGCGCGTGATGAAGACCGGCTGCACGGAAGTTGCCGGCGCCGAAGCCTCCTATTTCGGTGCCGACCAGCCCAGGATCACCGCGGAAATGGTGATCCCGTGGGCGGCGTTCGGAGTTCCGGCGGCGGCCCCCGGCAAGCAGCTGAAGGCCGAGATCGCTGTCACGTCGTGGCACGGCGAGCGGTGGATGTCGTTATCCGGCCGCCCGCCGGCGACGGCAATGGATCATCCCGAGAGCTGGCGCAGGATGCGGCTCGGTAACGCAAGCCAAATGATCGACACCTCGCCTGCGCTCTCTACTCGAGCGCCTGGCTGAGTGGCCGGCACCGGTGGCGAACTAATAAGAATAATTGATGAATACCGGATCGATCGTTCCGCGCCAGCGCGTATCGAAGTCTTCGAGCAATTCCTCGGCCGGGGTACGCCCGGAGCGGGCAATCGTGAAGAGCGGGTCGAGAAAATGCGTCTCGTCTTCGCCGGCGGTGCTGCGGCGGGCCCGCCGGTGCAGGCCTTCGCGGGAAATCTCCAGCATTTCGAGCGCGATCTCCCGGAAGGTGCGCGAGCGCAGAGGGGTGGCGAGCCCGAGCCTCGGGACGTCACGGCGCATCGCTTCGCGCTCGTCCGCCGACCAATCGGCAACCAGGTCGTAAGCCGCGTCGAGCGCCGCTGAATCGTATAAGAGCCCGACCCACAAAGCCGGCAGCGCGCAGAGCCGGCGCCACGGCCCGCCGTCTGCACCACGCATTTCGAGAAACGTCTTCAACCGCACTTCCGGGAAGGCGGTGGTTACATGGTCGGCCCAGTCGCCGATGCGCGGTACGTCGCTGGTCAGGGCCGGCAGCCTGCCGGCGATGAAATCGCGGAAGGACTGTCCGCTCGCGTCGATGTATCTGCCGTCGCGGTATACAAAATACATCGGAACATCGAGCATGTAGTCGACATACCGCTCGAACCCGAAGCCCGGTTCGAAGACGAAGGGCAAAGTACCGCAGCGGTCGGGGTCGGTATCGGTCCAAATCAGGCTGCGATAGCTGAGATACCCCGATGGACGTCCATCGACAAAGGGCGAATTGGCGAACAGCGCGACCGCCACCGGCTGCAATGCGAGGCCCACCCGGAACTTCTTCACCATGTCCGCCTCGGACGCGTAGTCGAGATTGGTTTGCACGGTGCAGGTGCGCAACATCATGTCGAGACCGAGGCGGCCTTTCCTGGGCATGTAGTCGCGCATGATCCGGTAACGCTGCTTCGGCATCCACGGCACGTCTTCACGGCGCCATTTCGGGTCGAAACCGAGACCCAGCATCCCGAGCCCCAATTCGTCACAAACCTCGCGCACCTGCCGCAGGTGCTCGTGCACCTCGTCACAGGTCTGGTGAACGGTCTCAAGCGGCGCGCCGCTGAGTTCGAATTGCCCTCCGGGCTCGAGCGTGATCGAACATCCGGCATCATTCGACAGCGCGATGGTGTCGCCGTTTTCGACAACGGGTTTCCAGCCGAAGCGGGTCATCTCGCGCAGCACGGCGCCAATGCCGTCGGGGCCTTCATACGGGACCCGGCGCAGATCCGAACGGCGGAAAACGAACTTTTCATGCTCGGTGCCGACCCGCCAGGACGAAGGCGGCTTGCAGCCGGCTTCGAGGTATTCGACGAGCTGCCGCCTGTCGGTGATCGGCGCTCCTGGTGAGCTAGGGGTCGTCGTCATCCTCGGCGCAACTCCAGCGTTAAGGTCTCGGCAGGGCGAGACTAAGCGACCGTCTAGTTCAAAATCGACAAGCATCAACGCATACGGGTGCGTTGCCAATCTCCGGCGATGGCTTGAAACACCGCCACGGCCGCTAGAGCGGCGGTTTCGGCGCGCAGCACCCTCGGTCCGAGCCCGACGTG
>JAFMSA010000618.1 GCA_017353855.1 Alphaproteobacteria bacterium | reverse complement strand
GGATGTGCGGCAGGCCGGCATGGCGGCGATCCAGCGGGTCGGCGACCCATTGCCGCCCGATACGCTGCAGAATATCCGCCGCACCAAGCTGGCGCTGAAGGGCCTTTGACGACACCGATAGGCAGTGGCTTCCGCTCGATCAATGTGCGCCTGCGCGAGGAATTCGGGCTCTATGCCAATGTCCGCCCAGTGCGAACCATCTTACCGGGGCAGCGCTACGACAATATCGGTCTAGTGCTGATCCGCGAGAATCTGGAGGGCCTGTATGTTGCATTCGAGCATTACGTTCCGATTGGCAATGACCCGCACTCCGTGGCGATGGGTACAGGGGTGAATACGAAAGCAGGCGCCTATCGCATTATTAAATTCGCGTTTGACAATGCATTGCGCAGTGGGCGCAAGAAGGTGATCGTCGTCCACAAGGCCAATGTGCTGAAGCTTCTGTCCGGCTTGCTTCTCGAGGTTAGCCGACAAGTCGGGAAGCACGAAGCGGCGCAGGGGTTGCGGCGAGCGATCCGCTGCTGGTCAATCAGGACAACATCCGGATAGGAATCTCGCTCCGCCGATGGGGTTTTCGGCCAAGCCGCCGGCCAACCTGCATCCCTGGGACGGTTTCGGCGCCACCGTTGGCAGATGGCGGTCACCCGCTCGCGCGTTGCCTCGCGTCCGGGCGAAGGTCCCTCAACTCTGCCGACACCTGCTGATCGAGCTGCGCGAGCGCGGCGGCATCGACTATATCACGCTGCCGATCGATAGCGTTTATGCCGCCGCTTAACGCTGACCTTTCGTCACCGATAGGCCCCACGGGTTTAGCGAAGACGAACTGGTCGATCTGGCGCGTGCGGTCAGCGCCTTTCGGGTCACCGCCGAGACACAACCAGTGGTGGTCACCCACAACCTTCTCTGCGCCGATCTATGCGCAAATACCGGGCCCAAAGTTCATCCGCCGCGGCACCGAAATGGCGTTGACCGCTGTGCTGTAGTCGTCCGACCTGCGCGGTTTTTACAAAAACCGACCGGCTGCCGATTGAGCGGATGATCGCGATCCTCAACGAGCTGTTCGAGGCCGAAGCCGCCTAAATCCACAGGCATGGCGGTGAAATCCTCAAATTCATCGGCGATGGCCTGCTCCGGTTGCAGCGGTCGCGAAAACCGCCGTCGCCGCAGCGCGCAAGGCGATCGCCGCCATTGCCTTCGTTGCCGATCACCGGCTCGATTTCACCTTAAAATCGGGCCCCGCGGTCAATCGGTGAGCCGCTCGAGATGCGGCCAAGATGCTCGGCCAGCCGATCGTCGTCAGTGCAGAATTGGCTGCGGCGCTCGATCGCGTCGTGTCGCTCGGTCGCCATCAGCTGTGCGGCCTTACCGCACACCGCGGGAGCTGTTTGCTCCGGACTGAATAACCGCTCCGGCCCGGTAGCGTCCCTGAACCGCCGTTGTTGGCCGAGGCCCCGACGTCAGTGGCGGGAACGATTCGTGCTCATGCCAAATCCGTGCAACACCCGACGTTCGCGGAAGCGGACCACGCGCGGCAGCGGAATGGGCGAGATTTCATCTTTTCGGGCCGCCGTCCTCGATCTGGGCGTGACACAGAACGTTTACGTCGTGCGGCTCGGGCGAAGTATCATTCCGCCTTCCACTGGGCAGTGCCGGCCGACAGCGGCACTGATCAAGGAGTTTGATCAGCGTGGAAGATCTCGGACCGATCGTAGCGGCTGCCGCCGCCTTCGTGGGAACGCACTTCCTCCTGTCTCACCCGCTGCGCAAGCCGATCGTCGACACCGTCGGCAGTGCCGCGTTCCTCGGCATCTACTCGGTTGTCGCGGCGGCGACGCTCGGATGGCTTGCACTCGCCTATCGTGCCGCGCCTGCCGGTACACCGTTGTGGGTGGTCAGCGATGGACTGTGGGCGGCGGCGACGGTTGTGATGCTTGTGGCGTCGGTCCTGCTGGTGGGCTCGATCCTTCGCAACCCGGCGCTTCCTAATCCGGGGTCGCCAATACCGGTACCCGCTGCGGCGCGCGGTGTCTTCGCCGTTACCCGGCACCCGATGATGTGGGCATTCGCGCTTTGGGGTATCTGCCACATCGCCGTCTATCCGGTGGCAGCGAACATCATCGTCGCGGCCGCGATCATCATCCTGGCGCTCGTCGGGGCGGCGCTGCAGGATCGTAAAAAGAAGGCGCTCCAGCCCGACACGTGGCGTGACTGGGAAAGGAAGACCAGCTATTGGCCATTTGGCGCGATCGTCTCCGGTAAGGCGCGGCTCGGCGGTTTCAGCATGCACGCACTGGCCGGTGGTGTAGTACTATGGCTCGCCGCGACTTGGGCGCACATTCCGCTCACCGGCTGGCCGGCGGGCGTTTGGCGCTGGCTGTAGCAGACATCCTCCGGCACACGGCTCCGTCGGCGCGGGCGCGGCTAAATCCTTTGCGGTGCCGATCGCAATTCGGCTTGAGGGTCTCACCCTGCCCGTTCGTGTAAGCGACGTAAGGCCGCTTCCCACGTTTTACCGTCGCCCACGTTGCCCGGTGGCTTTGGACGCTGATGCCCCATTGCGGACGGTTAGGTAGCGCTCGCTTGATTCAGATTCCACTGCCAACGCCCGCCCACCGCGCGCGGACGTGACTGAAGGTTCAGCCTAATAGGCGAGCTTTGGAAAGAAGTCTCCTCGCCCTTCCGGGCTCATGTCGAGAAGGCCCCAGACTGGATCGACCAGATCACCCGCGCGGTGATGCTGGCCAGGTTCTTCTTGCGCGTAAAGCAGCTCGTTTCCCCAGAAGTGACGAACGATTCCGTCGGCATCCTTGCGGAACACATTGTACATCGGCTCGTCCCAATTTTTCCCCGCCTCATAGCCGCGTTCAGCCCGCATCGCAGTCTCGAACTTTGAAGTGTCACCGAAATAATGGTGCGAGTAATTGTTGCCTGCGGTCGACAGCAGCTTGAGGTGGCGCCAGCCGCGCTTTCGCGCCAACGCTTCAAGCCTCGCGATCGGTGACTTGGCTACGACGTAGGTCGGAAAGCGCTGATCGGCATGGAGGACGCTGCCGTCCAGGCCGTCGAGAGTGTGAGTGCATCCAGGACAGGGCTCGTCGCGCTCCGGCCCATACATGAAGCTGTAGAGCAGGATGCTCGGATGATCGCCGAAAAGCCCGGACAGTCGCACCTGCTCGGGACGTTCCTCAGCGCCGATCCGCTCAAACACGTAATCCTCGGGCACTGCACCGCCGGGCGGAAGCGACCGACGCAGCGCAGCAACCGCCTCGAGCTGACGGCGCAGCGCGATTTCAGCGTCGAGCAGCGCGTTGCGCGCGGCACGGTATTCGGCGCTCTC
>JAFMSA010000617.1 GCA_017353855.1 Alphaproteobacteria bacterium | reverse complement strand
CTTCGCGCCAGCGCGCGGCCTGGTCGAGGATCTCCATTGTATCGCTCATGCTGCCCTTGCTCCGTTCTGCTGCCACAGCGTCGCCCCGGTCCCGCGCCGCGCAATCGGCGCGCTCAACACCCCGATCAAGGTTTCGAGGCTTTCGAGATTGTGCACCGGCCGGAACTCGTCGACATGCGGCATCATGGCCTTCATCCCGAGAGATCTTGGCTCAAACCCCTCGTAGCGCAACAGCGGGTTCAACCAGATTAACCGGCGGCACGAGCGGTGCAGCCGATCCATCTCGGGGGCGAGGCCGGTGCCGGCATCGCGGTCTAGCCCGTCTGTGATCAACATCACGATCGCTCCCTGGCTCAACAGGCGCCGTGACCACAACCGGTTGAACTCGGCGAGCGCGTGACCGATGCGGGTCCCTCCCGACCAGTCGGCAACTGCCCCGGCGACGCGCTCGAGCGCCAGATCGACGTCGCGATGACGCAGATAGCGGGTGATGTTGGTGAGCCTCGTGCCGAAGACGAAGGTGTAGACGCGGTCACGGTCGTTCGTCACCGAGTGCATGAAATGCAGGAAGATGCGGCTGTAGCGGCTCATCGACCCGGAGATGTCGCACAGCACGACGAGCGGCGGCGGGCGCCTGCGGGGGTTGCGGCGTTTCAGCTCGACAAGTCCGCCCGAGCGGAGTGCTGCGCGCATCGTCGCGCGCAGGTCGGCGCGGGCGCCGCGGCGGTCGGGCGCGAAGCGCCGGGTGGGGACGTCCTGCACCGGCAGACGCAGGCGGGCAATCGCCGCTTTGGCGCGCGCCAGCTCTTCGAGCGACATTTTCTCAAAATCCATGCCGCGCAATTGCTCGCGGTCGGAAAAGCTCATCGCGGCATCGATCTCGGTTTCGGTCTCCTCGGCTTCGCCGTGCTTTTCGATATCCGGGTGCAGCGCCTCGGCAAGCCGGCGGATCATCGCCTCCCCCTGATCCTCGGCGCCCCCGATGCGCATTTCCGGCAGCACGAGGCCCATCATCTTTTTCAGGAGGTCGGGATTGCGCCAGAAGACATGAAACGCCTGGTCGAAAATCGGTCGCTGCTCCGGCCGGTTGACGAAGACCGCGTGCAGCGTCCAATAAAAATCACGGCGGTCTGTTATGCCGACCGTCGAAACCGCGGCAATCGCATTGATGACCTTGCCCGGCCCGACCGGCAACCCTGCCGCGCGCAACGTGCGCGCGAAATGCATGATATTGGCGAGCAGCGAACCGCCAGGTTCCGGCATGGGCGCCGCCCCCTCACCCTCCCGCCGCGGGGGTCCTTCCCACTCCCGGCGCGCGCAGGGAGGGTCCGGGTGAGGGGCCGTCCAGCCCTCCGGCGGCTTCGGCCTTGACCTGCTCGAGAATGCGCGCGGCTTCGCTGCCGTGCAGCCGGGCAATATCGTCCTGGTATTTCAGGAGCACGCCCAGCGTGTCGTTGATCGCATGCGGCGTCAATTCGAGCACATCGAGCTGCATCAATGCCTCGGTCCAGTCGATCGTCTCGGCGATCCCGGGGAGCTTGAACAGGTCCATCGTGCGCAGCTTCTGCACGAAGCCGACGACCTCGCGCGACAGATGCTCGCCGGCGCCCGGCGCCTTGCGCTTGAGGATTTCGAGTTCGCGTACCGCCGTGGGGTAGTCGACCCAGTAATAAAAACAGCGCCGTTTCAACGCATCGTGAATCTCGCGTGTGCGGTTCGAGGTAATGATCACGATCGGCGGGTGCTCGGCATGGATCGTGCCGATCTCGGGGATCGTCACCTGAAAATCGGAAAGCAGCTCGAGCAGGTAGGCCTCGAACGGTTCATCGGTGCGGTCGAGTTCGTCGATCAGCAACACCGGCGCGCCTGCGATGTCAGGCTCCAGTGCCTGCAACAGCGGCCGCTTGATCAGAAACCGGTCGGAAAAGATCGTGCTCTCGATCTCAGTGCGGTCCTCGTCGGCTGCCTCGGCGAGGCGGATCTCGATCATCTGCCGCGCATAATCCCACTCATAGACCGCCGAGGCGACGTCGAGGCCCTCATAGCACTGCAGCCGAATGAGCCGCCGCTGCAGCGCGGTCGCCAGCACCTTGGCGATCTCGGTCTTGCCGACCCCGGCCTCGCCTTCGAGGAACAGCGGCCGGCTCAAATGCAGCGCCAGATGCACTGCCGTGGCCAGGCTGCGGTCGGCGACATAGTCGGCGCTGCCGAGCAGCGCCAGAGTGTCGCTGACGGAAGCGGGGAGGGTAGGGGAGCGGTTATCACGCATCCGAACTGATCCTGGCCGCAACAAAATCCCTCTCCGGCCGGGAGAGGGAGAGGCGGCGTGCGCCCCAGCATCGAGGGCGTACCCGCCGGAGTAATAATTATCTAATCGCTCGGCCGCAGCCGCGCCACCCCGGAGTATTGGATATGGCCTGCCGCAACCTCTCCTTCGCAATGGCTCCGGGATGACGTCGAGGCATCGAAGCGGCGCCGGGTAGAGCACGGCCACCGCGCCGAGGCGGAGCGCGGCATCATCCCCGAAGAGGGTTCTGGTACCGGCCGCCGATGCCGATCAGTGCGTTTATGATTGAATTTACCTCGCCCTCGCGCTGCATCAGCGCACACGGGGCCGTCACTGGCGAGGGGCGTTATCTGGCGGCAGGCGGGTGCGGTGCACCTTGCCCGGCGGCCCCGCTCTGTCGAGAGCCGGGTATCCGGCGGCTCCATGCCGGGGCCGTCGGCCGCCCTGCGCCTTGAGCCCCTTCGGACGAGGCCGCGTGTCGCCGTTGTTCAGCTGCACCCGGCCACGGCGCGGCGGGCCATAACGCCGACGAGATGAGCGCGGTATTCGGCGCTCGCGTGGATGTCCGAGTTGAGCCCATCCTGCGCAATCGTGATGTCCTTGATCGCGTCGGGGCTGAAGGAACGGGCGAGGGCGGCTTCCATTTCGGGGACGCGGAACACGCACGGCCCCGCGCCGGTTACTGCGACGCGCACGCCGCCGCCGTGGCGTGCCACAAAAATGCCGACGATCGCGTAGCGCGAGGCCGGGTTTTTGAATTTCTGGTAGCACGCGGCCTGCGGCTTCGGGAAGCGGACCGAGGTGACGATCTCTGTCGGTTCGAGTGCCGTCTCGAACATGCCGGTAAAGAAATTGTCGGCTGCGATTTCGCGCTTGGTCGTATGCACACTCGCACCGAGCCCGACAAGGGCGGCCGGGTAATCGGCGGCCGGATCGTTGTTGCAGATCGAGCCGCCGATCGTACCGCGATTGCGTACTGCGGGATCTCCGATCATGCCGGCCAGCGCAGCGAGCGCCGGGATTCCCTGACTGACGACCGGCGAACGGCTGA
>JAFMSA010000616.1 GCA_017353855.1 Alphaproteobacteria bacterium | reverse complement strand
CCATTCCTGAAATCTACGCCGCGCTTGGCTGGAAGACGCCGGACGGCTGCCAGAAATGCCGGCCAGCGCTCAACTATTATCTGATCTGCGCGTGGCCGGCAACCTACCGCGATGATGCGCAATCGCGTTTCGTCAACGAGCGTGTGCACGCCAACATCCAGAAGGACGGCACATTCTCGGTGGTGCCGCGGATGTGGGGCGGGCTGACCAATTCGCGCGAGTTGCGCGCGATCGCGGATGTCGCCGAGAAATACGCGGTTCCAACAGTCAAGGTCACCGGCGGTCAGCGCATCGACCTGCTCGGTGTCAAAAAGGAGCAGTTGCCCGTACTCTGGGGCGATCTCAACAAGGCTGGGCTTGTCTCAGGGCATGCCTACGGCAAGGCGCTTCGCACGGTGAAGACCTGCGTCGGCAGCGAATGGTGCCGGTTCGGCACGCAGGACTCGACCGGCCTCGGCGTCAAGATCGAGAAGATGTGCTGGGGCTCTTGGACGCCGCACAAGGTCAAGCTCGCGGTATCAGGTTGCCCGCGCAATTGCGCCGAGGCGACGATTAAGGACCTCGGTGTCGTTTGCGTCGATGCCGGTTATGACGTGGTAGTCGGCGGCAATGGCGGGGTCGAGGTCCGCGTCACCGACCATCTCGTGCGTGTCGCAACAGAGGCGGAGGTGCTCGAATATGTCGGCGCCTTCCTGCAGCTATACCGCGAGGAGGCGCGTTATCTCGAACGAACCGCGCCATGGGTCGCCCGCAAGGGCATCGATTATGTGCGCAAGCGCATCGTCTACGACGCTGACGAGCGGCGCGCCTTACACCAGCGTTTTCTACTCGCCCAGCGCAGCGTGCAGTCCGATCCCTGGGCGCAGCGCGCCAGCGGTGCCGAGGCGCACGAATATCGCACGCTGGCGGAGGTCGGCTGATGCCTGGCACCACCCCGGATCGCGACGACTGGATCGAGGTTGGGCAACTCGACGACATCCCGCGACGCGGCGCGCGTCGGGTGAGAGCGGCCGGCGTCGCCTTGCCGATCGCCGTGTTCCGCACCGCCGAAGACGCGATTTTCGCGCTGATCGACCGCTGCCCGCACAAAGCGGGGCCGCTCTCCGAGGGCATCGTCCAGGGCTGCGCAGTCGCGTGCCCGCTGCACGGCTGGGTCATCCATCTCGACAGCGGGGAGGCCAAGGCACCCGATGAAGGTCGCTCGCCGGTCGTGCCGGCCCGGCTCGCCGGTAGCGCGATCTGGCTATCCTTAACTCATCTGCGCGCCGCGGTCCGCGACGCGGCATGACGCTGCGAACCACCTGCCCCTATAGCGTGCAGTCTGATTGTGCTCCCGGACGGTACGCTCGCCGGCGATCCCGATAACCCGGCCAACCGCGGTCGGCTTTGCTTGAAGCGCACGGCTGGGCGGGCCGCTTACTGAAGCCGCGAATTCGCGGCCGCGACGCAAACTGCGACTTTGACACTTTGATCTGATCGCCGGCGCCTTTACCCGGATGATCGCCGCCCACGGCCCGGACAGCCGCAATCCTTGCACCAGACGATAAGCCGGGTATGGGCAGCGGCGGCGCCGCCGAGCGTCATCGGCCCACCGCGATAGGGTTCACCGCCGAGCCCGGCGGGTGCGCAGCCAGTTCTCGACCTGCAGCCCGGCGACCCGCGCGAACTCGCGCTCGTTGTCGCTCACCAGCACGTGCCCGACGGCCAGCGCCTGCGCGGCGATCAGCAGGTCGTTGCCGCCGATCGGCCGGCCTCGCCGCTCGAGATCGGCGCCCAGACGGGCATAGACCGCGTCGGCCGGTGCCTCGAACGGCAGCACCTGGAGCCCCTTCAGCACTGCCTCGATGCGAAAGCTGAGCCGCCGGAACCGCAGCTCAGCCGCAACGATCATACTGGTGACGGCCCGATCCTCGCCAAGTTCGCCAACACGTTCGGCGATCTCCCCGTGGGGACGCGCAACCAGCTGCGAAACAATGTTCGTATCCAGAGCAGGTACGCCATTACGGAAGGTCGAGATCGACGGGCCCCGGTGGCGGATCGTCGATCTCCGGCAATCCCTCGTCCGGCCCGAGATCATCCCAACCCGCGAGCAGCTCCAGCAGCGAGGATGGCTCCGCCGGCTCGATGATCAGCCGCTTCCCGTCCTTGCGCAGGATCGCTTCGCTGCCCGGCAACTCGAACTCGCGCGGGATCCGCACGGCCTGGTTCTGGCCGTTGCGGAATAGTGCGACGCGGCGGCTGGCTTGCGGCACTCTGACCCCCGTTTACCATATGATTTTAGCAGATGGCATCCTGTGGCCGCCAATCAACCACATAGGTATTTGGCATATGCGGCAGCCGCTTCGCCCGGGCCTGACCGAGAAGCCCTGATCCATGCTCCACTTTCTGATCGGCCTGGGGATCCTCACGCTGATCCTGTCCTTGCCAGCCGGCCGCTGGCTCGTCAATCAGACCTTGCCTCTCGTCCGAAATGGCGCTGTCAGAAGTTTGCGCGATCCTGGGCGCTAGCCGGGGTCTTAATAAATTCCGAGATGCTGGTGCAGGTCGACGCCGCTGCGCTTCAGCTCCGCGGCCGAGGCGTCGACCGCCACCCGCCCGCTGTTCAGGATGACGATGTCGTCGGCGACGTCGAACACCAGCTTTGCATTCTGCTCGACCAGAACGATTGACAGGCCCTGCTCCTTCAAACGGCGGATCGTCGCCATGACCTCGGCAACAATCTGCGGTGCCAGTCCTTCCGACGGCTCGTCCATCAGCAAGACCCGCGGGTTGGACACGAGGGCGCGGGCGATCGCCAGCATCTGCTGCTCGCCGCCCGACAGGGTGCCGGCATATTGGTCGCGGCGCTCGCGCAGTCGCGGAAAGGCATCCAGAGCCGAGCCGATCGTCCACAAGAGGGGAATGCCGCGCGGCGGCTTGCGAGCGGCGACGGCGAGGTTTTCTCGCACGCTCAGGCTGCGGAAGATGCGGCGGCCTTGCGGCACGAGCGCAACCCCCCGCGCAGCGATCGTTTCGGGCGATCGTCCGTCCACCCTCGTGCCGTTGATCTCGACCGCGCCGCGGCGCGGCGGCAGTAACCCGACGGCCACATTCATGCTCGTCGTCTTGCCGGCGCCATTTCGGCCCAGGAGCCCGAGCAGGCGGCCCTCGCCGCAGCGGAACGACACGCGATGCAGCACGTGGCTGTCGCCGTAATAGGCATCGATATCGGCCAGCAGCAGCGCGTCACTCGCCAAGGTAGATCTCCTTGGTGCGTGGGTGCGCCACCACCTCGCCGCGGGTACCTTCGACCTCGACCTTGCCGAAGTGCAGAACCGTGATGCGCTCGGCGAAGTCGAG
>JAFMSA010000615.1 GCA_017353855.1 Alphaproteobacteria bacterium | reverse complement strand
GGATAGAGAACCGGTCTTCGGTGTCGCCGGCGCTGTGGACAGCACCGTTTGTCTCGGGACCTAAAGGCCGAACAGGTCGCGCGGCGTGCGTACGCGAGCGGGGAAGTGTCTGCGACTTTCCTCGACCAACCCGCACGGGCGGAGCCTCCTGCCGACAGTTACAGGCAGCGACTATCCCCCGGGATCGCCAAGGCGGTCGGCGCAGTGTTCGCACTGGCGGCCTCCTCTCCGCAACCAGTGGCCTTGCCCAACCGCGCATCGACTTCGCGGCTATGGCCGAATGTTGCCGTGTTCCTCCGCGGGCTTCAGCGAAGTGTAGCGCAACTTGCGACCGATCGAGGACGAGTGCCACCCAAGGCTGCCGAGATTGGGGAGGCCCAATCTCGGCCCAGATGCCAGGCTCATGTCAGACGCTCGCGAATTTGCTAGAATGTCGGCGCGAAATCGAAGCTGAGGGAGGACGACGGTTATGGTCACCAACACGGCAAGGATTTTAGCGTTGGCGGCCGCCTGTCTGGCGGCGATCGCGGCGACTCCGCCGTGCGAAGCGCAGTCCCCGCCACATAAGACCGTTGTGGTCAAGCATCCACCTGTAGCGAACCCGGGCGACGTTTCAGGATCCGGATCTGCGCAGCAGAACGTGGCAGCAAGCAAGCAGTACGAGCGGCTGCTGCGGACTAATCCGGCTTTCCGTCGGGCGCGAATGCACAAGGAGTGCGGGCCGATAACCGATCCGGAACTTCGCGAGAGCTGCCTGGCGAGCTTTGAGCGGTACGCCGGTCCGTCGAAGCCGGCGCGCCGCCACGGCAGTTCCGGACGCTGAGTCGTTCGGAGTAATACGGCTTTGAGCGCGATCACCGCCGCCCGAGCTTGCGTCGCGTTCCCAGAGCGGTGAGCGGTGCGCTCACGTCTCCAAACGGACACAGCCGCATCATGCCGTTGAACGGCAGAACGGTATTTTCGGCGGGTTGAGCGGCGGTTTTGATCGGCGCGTCAGTGGTCGACACGCATTCGCCGGCGGTACTGGAATAGGCAGGGCTAGCCGGTATCAGCCGACCGGTCGTGCGACGGGGTTCGGGCCTGAGCCAACTCCGTAAGCGAGATGATGCAGGTGGTGCTCTGAACATCAACGTGAATCATCACGCCGGGCAGATCGTCGCGATGGATTGGCGAAGAAGAGAATGCGACAGTCGTCGGGGTCGCCCGGGGTTGTCCGACCGGCGTCCGGCTTTGACCCGGCGATGCCTCAGATCAAGGACTGGCGCGCTGCCCCTGGCAGAGAGCCTGACCCCTCCCGGTAGGATGCGAAGGAAGCGGTCTTGTCGGATTTGCTCGTTGTTGGCAAGGCAGAAGGGGAAGGTGTCCGCAATTGGCGCGCGCAAGGCATAATGCGTCTTTGATCAAATAAGGCGATGCTGCCGTTGCGGTGAAGGACAAAACCGCAGGTTGAATTAATCTTGGTGCTGAGGCATTATCGTGTCCCGTCGAGGTGATTCACCGACAGACAAAGAAACCTTGGGAGCGTGCCGACATGTTCTTTTCGCCAAGGTCGCCGACCGGCGGCTGATGAAAGGAGGGCTAACATGTTGTTCTCCGGAGGTTTCACGTTCTCCAACTTTCTGGCCGACGTCTTTTCGATTTTTCTCTTCGTGCTGTGGTTCTGGTTGCTGATTGTGGTTCTCGGTGACCTGTTCCGGCGCCAGGACGTGTCCGGCTGGATCAAAACGATTTGGGTAATCGTGCTGATCGTGTTCTCTTATTTGGGGATCTTCATCTACATGATCTCGCAGGGCCGCGGGATGGCCGAGCGCCAGAACCAGCGGGTCCGACAGGCTCGCGACGAGCTGCGCCAAATGGTTGGCTACAGCGTCGCCGACGAGATCGAGAAACTCGAACGCTTGAAAAACTCCAACCTGATCTCGAATGAGGAATACTCGCGGCTGCGTGCTCGCACCGTTCAGTAACCAGCGGCGGCCACGGTTGCAGCCGGTGGACATCGTCGAGCGGGGACGCGAGACATGAGCATCGCGCAATTCGGCCGGCGTCGGAGTTCAAGTCTCGAGAATGTCAGATCTTACACTGCCGGCTGTCTGCGATTGTCCCGTCACTAACGTGTGCAACGCCGCCTGCGATTTTTGCGCTTCGTGAGAGACAAGAGGCTGGCCGGCGCTGCGCGGTATGTCGATGAGGATGCGTTCGCCCGGGCGCTGCCGATCCTGTACCGGCGCGGCTTCCGGTACATGCGCCCCAGGGCGGCGCGCCGCTCATACATCCCGACATCGTGCGGCTTGCTGCGGAGATTTGGTGACCGGAATGGCGCGTGCGCTCAATCAACGACTGGCTCCTTGCTATATCGTCTCGCTGGCAGCGGCAGCCGGACTGCGCCAGCTGATCGTCGATCGACACCACGCGGTCGCCGAACATGAGCGCAATCGCGGCTTGGACGGGTTGGAGCAACGGTCCGGCGAGGGCGTGGCGCAGGCGTGTGTCTGGGGACCGTCAGTGCAAGCCTCGGTCATGGTCAACCACTGGTCCGTTATGAAGAATTGCCAGACAACGCTGCGGCGGCTCGGGTTCGACGACGTCGCGGGTTCCTATCCGCGCTACACGACAACGTCGAATTCGTGCGGCTCGGGCTTCTCTTCGACCGACTCCCGGTAAGTCCCGTGATTTGCGAAAAAAACTCCCGGTCCCCGCGGGCATGCAGCGTCTCCACGCTGATGGCGAGGGGCCAGTAGCGCCGAGCGTTGGCGTTGCCCGCGGTCAGCCCATCCATCTGCAAGCCAGTCATCGAGAAGGGCGTGGCCGGGCCTGCCCGCTTCCTTGGCACCGGCGTGCAGGATGTTCAGCTGCAATATGATCTCGGGTGAAGAGATTTTTTACGCCACGGTGATCGCCGAGGACGCCAGGCAGGCCTCAGCCTCGATGCCAGTACACGAAACTGCGGCGGAGCACCTTACTCGTAAATCGAGAGTACCAACTCGCCGGCTCGGTTGCGACCGTCCGTTGTTCCGGTCCGTGGATATCGTCGGCGCCGGGCATGCGAAGTGATAAGGGGCATGCGAAGTGACAAGTATGACCCTGACCATAACGACCGCGTCCCCGCAGGTCACGCCAGGCGGCAATCGCGATTCACGTACCGAAGACCCCCAACGCGACGCTCGCCGCCGTGTCGACGACGTGGCCGACGCCCGCCGCTACGGCAACACCGGCGAACCAAACGTCCGACGCAATCAGCAATGTCGAGAGCACGTCGCCGAGCCTGGCGCGAAGCGCCGCGTGAGCTGTCTTGCCCTCGGCCAGCCACGCTGTCGTGCAATGAGGGTGATCATCGGCACCCTCAGG
>JAFMSA010000105.1 GCA_017353855.1 Alphaproteobacteria bacterium | reverse complement strand
TTGATTCACAAGGCCAAACAACGCCTCTTGCAATCTATGCAATAATGCATATATAATAGGTGCAGGATGCTTCCGACATCCCGCACCTCGTTGTTTGAACTCGTGGAGACAACTCGAATGAGCGCAACGCTCAATATGGGCGTGGAGCGGCCGGCGGTCAAGCCGATCCGCAACACGCGCGACCACTACAAGCTGGTCAATTCCCTGTGGCCGAAGGGCCTGCCGAAGCTCGAGGGCCCCGAAGCCGTCTCGGCCGCGAAGCGGCTGTGGCGGGTCGCGACCGGCAAGGCGTGGAAAGGCACCTGGGCGATCGGGCGCGGCAACCACCGCACCTATCCCCGCGGCAGCCGGTTCCTCGTCAACCCGCATCAGGGCTGGCACGACATGGTCCACGACCTGTCGCACGCCGCGCATATGCGGGTGAACCGGAGGGGCAAGCCGCACGACGGCGACCACGCGCGGCTCGAGGCGAAATTGATCCGCTATGTCGTCGACCACGGCTGGCTCGACGGCAAATTGAAGCCGAAGCCGAAAGCGGTGCCGAGCCTCGAGGACAAGACGCGGGCCCGCCTGCAGCGGGTTGCGCAATTGATCAAAGGGTGGGAGACCAAGGCCAAGCGGGCCAACACCGCGTTGAAGAAACTTCGCGCGGAGCAAGCCCGACTGCTCCGGAAACTCGGATGACGAAAGCCCCCGGCTCAGGCCGGGGGTTCTTTTTAGCTGGCTTGCTTACCGGCTTGCGGCTTTTGCCGCCCCGGCGGGGCGAGATCCGTGCCGGCGAGGTCGTAGCCGTTGGCGAACAGCCACATTGCGAGACCGGCCCGCAACACACCCTGCATCGTCATGTGATTGTCGAATGCAGCTTGCCGAAGCAGCGCGTGCACCGGCTCCTTACAACGGCGTTGGGCATCTCTCCTCCTGCGAATTTAGGTCGCCGAGCGAATCGGGAACGGGATGACCCCGTCGCGCAGCCGCTCGTTAACCCAGCGCCGCACCGCGCCCGGATGCGCATGCGGGCAGCCCTCGAGCGGCAGCGTGTCCCAGCTCGCAGCGAGCCACATCGCATCCTCGCGCGCCGCCGTGTCGCCGATCTCCAGCCCCTTCATGCGGATCAGCGCGGCAAACGCCTTGTCGTCGAGCCGCTCGCGCAGCGCCAGCAGCGCCGCGCCGTAGGCCCGGATCCGCTCGCGGCGGGCCGTGACCGGGTCGAGTTCGAGCGCGACGAGGGCCGCGTCGGCAGCCTGTTTGGCTTCGGCCGCCAGCGCGAGTGTGGTCTTATCGCGCGGCGCGGCGGCGGTATTTTTGCGGCCCCTGGCTTTGCGCGCCGGCGCGATCTGGTCGCCGAGATGCGCGAGATGCTGCCGCACGAGATCGCTGACGATCGTCTGCACTTTCTCCGGGTCGTCGGTGATGTTCTCGGCGACCGCGATGATCCGGTCCGCGCCGTCGGGCGACAGCTTACCGCTGTGGAACGCCTCGTTAAGCGCCGGATTGTTGAGTTCGGCGACCCGGTTCTTGCGTCCCTGCGTGCGGCCGGCGCGTTTGCGTCGGCGTGCCTTCTCGGCCTCGTTCTCCATCTCCTTGAGGATCGCTTTCGCCTGCCGGTCGCCTTCGCGCATTGCGCGCCACTCCGCCTCGGCTTGCCGGCGCTGCGCCTGCGCTTCGGCGCGCTGCCGGCGCTTGTCCGCGGCCGCGGCGCGTTTCTCGTCCGCCATCCGCTGGCGCTCGGCGGCGATGATCTCGCGATCGCCGGCGGCGAGCGTCTTCTCGAAATTGTTGAGCATGCGGAAGACCTGCTCCTCGATCAGCCCGCCCTTGAAGCCGAGCCAGTCGTGGAACGTCCACGGCACGCCATATTTGTCGGTCCCGTAGTCGGTCGTCACGAAGCCGGCGCGGGCCTCGATCAGCACTTTCGTGAAGGACGCGACATAGCCGTGCAGCTTTTTCCACGAAACCCGCAGCCGGTGGGCCGCATCGTCGAGTTCGGAGATATCGGCTTTTCGCTTGTCCATTCTAACTCCATATTCGCCGCGAACGATAATTTGCCGCCGCCGGCAGACGCCGCCAGGACCCCTCCAGGCGCTGAGGGCGTCCGCCGACCGGGCGCAGCGGCAGTCTACTTGGCGGCACCGTCCGGGGTGGCGGTGTCGTCTCTTGCGGCCCCGTTGCCGTTCGGCTTCGTGCCGTCGGTCAGCCGCTTGACGAAGCGCTCGCTCTGCTTGCCGGCATAGTCGAGCTGCCCCATCGACTGCATCGTCTTGCGGACGTAGAAGCGGTCGCTGCGGCTCTTTTCCTTGAGATGCGCGATGCGCACGCCTTCCGAGACGGTCATCTCGGCGTTGGGCTCCAGGCCCTCGACATAGTCGAAGATGCGCTGGTAGGCCTGATCGCGTTCCTCCGGCGTCGATTTCTCGACCTCCGGGAAGATGTGGTCGAGGAACGCCACATAGAGCGGCTGCAGCGTGTCGAGCGAGATTTTGAACTCGCGCCCGGCGGCGACCAGCCACTCCAGCTCGGCCCGTTCGCGGACTTTTTTAGCCAATTGCTACTCCCTTTTGGCAGGTGAACACCGGCGGAACATCCGGCGTCACGCCGACATAGGCCGCCTCGCAGCCGATTGCAAGGGCCTCAAGTTGCCGGCCGTCGCAAAAGGCGGGACCGTCCTATATAACGCCTCGGTTCAACCCCAAGACAGAACGAGGCGAACATGAATCTCGATGACGATCTCAGGCTTATCCGCGAGCAGTTCGTGGCGATTCGCGATCATTTCGACAGCATCGTGAGGATACTCGACGCGCGAGCAGAGCGAGTGGAGAAGGGAAGGCGCTTACGGGAGCAAAGACGGCTGGAGCGCGCGCGGCATAGGCAGCTCCGCGAAGAGGGGGACGAAGAAGGCGGACGTTGGGAACGCTGGTAAGCGCGGAGGCGAAGATGCCTGAGAGCGATGCCGATTTTATCCGCGCGCGGCTGGATTCTATCCAGAACGACTGCGATAAGGTCACGAAAAGGCTGGGCGATATGCTGCGAGAGCACCGCGTGATGGACGATCCGCAAGAGAAAGACCGTATCCGCATGCGGGTCAAAAACTTCGAGCGCGTCTTCCATAACCTCGCCCTCGATCTGTCGCCGCCGGCCAAACGCGACGCGCCGCGGTGGCGGGCGGCCGGTCGGCCCAAACGCAAACTATCGGAGCGGGCCCGGCAGTTCGAGGAAGAGCAGCAGCGCGAGGCACGGCTCCGCGAAGCCGAGGAGCGGCTGCGTCAGCACGAAGAAGCGGTCCGGACGCGGTTCCTCGACGAGGAGTGACTCGCGCGCGCGCCTACGCGACTACACCGGCGACTGCGCGACTAGCGCGCGCTCCCCTCAGAGAGGGGGAGAGGGGTCCAAGTATTCCCCTCTCTCCCCCCTCCTCGGGGAGCTGCAAGAAGGAGGGGGAATCGAGTCGGGAGATTTGATTCCTCCTTCTCGGATTCGAGTCGATCCGCAACCCGACATGATCCGGATTCATGATTCGTCGCAGCGGAATCGAGTCCGGAACGGATTTTCTGCGGAATCATTCGCAGCCACAAAAAAACTAGATCGGGATCAAGACAGGATCGGGGATCGGTGATTCGTGCTGTGGGAAAATTTCGATGGCGCTGTGTAAAAATGGAGGGTATTAATGAATTACTGGGCGGCTGTACAGACGTTTCCGAAACAAGAGGCTCGAGCTGTGCGAAATTTGCACAGGCAGAACTTTGTTTGCTTTTATCCATTCCTGCTGGCCGGAAATAGATTCGGCCGCCAAGTGGTTAGCGCTGTCTTTCCGAGCTACATCTTCGTTCAGCTTGATTCGGAAAAAGTGTGGACGCCTGTCCGATACACGTTCGGCGTCCGGCGGCTACTCATGAAAACAAAGCATGTTGACGAAGAGTACGACGTCCCCGCCAAAATCCCGTTCGTGGACAACCTTCGTCATCTGCGGCTGTGGCAACCAGAGCAGCGCTGCGACGAGCCGGAGGCGCAAATCCCTATCGGCACGATGGTGAGGGTGAAAAGGGGGCCCTTTGCGCAGCGGGTCGGCCTCGTGGAAATGTCGGCGGCTGACCGCGTGCGGCTGCTCATGGACGCCTTCAATCGCACCTGTTCGGTTGATTTCGACGTCGATTCGGTGGAAGCGCTGGCTCCTGCCGGATGAACCGTGAGCCTGCGTCTATTTCCTACGAGAGCCGAAATGCCTGAGGAAGTACCGGCTCCCTTGAGCGGGGCCGGGACGGGGCGATCGCCGTGGCTCGCGAGCACGTGCACTCGTCCCGGCCAAAGAGGAAAGGGAAGTGTCATGCCGGAGCGCCTATGAGCATCGACGACGACCCGTTGCATCACGCGCGTCGGACCGACCCTTCGACGTCGCACGAAGCTGCAGAAAAAGCGCCGATCTCGGCGGAATGCGAGCGGCTGTTGCCCGCTTACGCGGACGGCGAAGCGATCGATGGTTGGGAAGCGCACCGACGGGTCGGGTTTGTGAACTGGCTCGAAATGGACACCCATCGCCGCACTTACGATCTGAAGGCGGCCGGGCTTATCGAGGATGCCGGCAAGCATATCAGCGCGCGCGGCCGTCGCGCGGTGCTTCGCCGGATTACGCCGGAGGGGCTCAAGCATCTCGGGATCAGCCGGCAGGAACGAGAGGATCGTGGAACGGAAGCGCATATGCTGGGCACCGTAAACGGCTCAAAGCCGATCCCGCCGGCCGTCGATCCGAGCAAGCGCCGGCGCAAAGCCGTCAACATTGAAAGCACCGAACCGGCCGAGCGGGGCTGCGACCACTGCCCGCTGCAGGCCCACTGGCCGAACCTCAAAACCCCGCGCATGAAAATCGACGGCTACCGCGACGCCGAGATCCTGATCATCGGCGAAGCGCCCGGCCGCGAGGAGGATTACCAGGGCAAACCGTTCGTCGGCGAGGCCGGCCGTACGCTCCACAAGATCCTGCCCGGCCGGCAGTCCGACCGCATCGCGACGACGAACGCGGTGCGCTGCCGGCCCCCGGATAACAGAAATCCCTCTCAGAGCGAGCTACACGCGTGTTCGGAGCTTTTGGAGGGTGACCTACGGGTCAGCTCGTTCCGGGCCATCCTGGGGCTCGGGAGCGTCCCGCTGGGGCGTTTTATCGGGCCGGTCGACTCGGGAGCCGGCATCACGCAGATCCACGGCCTGAAATTTCCCGTCGAAGTCGCCGGCAAGACGTTCTGGTACTACCCTGCCTTGCACCCGTCCTTCGTCAACCGCACCGGCGGCCCGGACAGCCCGGCCTACCCGATTTTTAAGAACGACCTTAACAATTTTTTTAAGAACGTCGACAAGTGGCCGGCTCCGAAGATCCTGAAGCCGAGCCTCGCCGACGTTGTCACGGTCGGCGACGAGACGACGGCCCGCGCGCTCTATGCCCGCCTGCTGCAGCGCGGCGGGCCGATCGGGCTCGACATCGAGACGAGCGGCTTGCGGCCGCAGCTCCGCGACGCCGAGATCCTCACCGCCGCGGTCAGCAACGGCGAGCTGACCTTCGCATGGCCGATCCGCCACCCGGAGGCCGCCAACGACTGGGGCCTGCCGCTGCTCCTCGACATCGCGCAGTCGCTGCGCTGGATTGCGCACAACGCGGCGTTCGAACTCGCGTGGCTGCGCGAGAATTCGGAGCCGGAGCTGTGGTATCCCGAGGCCGGCTTCGATGATTCGATGGCCGTCGCGCGCCTCTACCAGCGCCGCGAGACCGCGCTGAACTTAGGCATTCTCAGCCGCCTCTATCTCGGCGTGAACATCAAGGCGTTGAGCCCGCCCGGCCTTGCGAAGAAGATCCGCGAACAGCCGCTCGCCGACGTCTTGCCGTATAACGGGCTCGACGCGTGGGCGAGCTACAAGATTTTCGCGCAGCTCGTCGGCAAGGTCCGCGCGCCGGATTACGACCATCTCTTGTCGGTCATCGAGGCGACCGCCGAAATGCAGCGCATCGGGCTCGACGTCGACAGCGCCGCGGTCGATTTCCTCGCCGCCGAGTGGGAAGCGAAGGCCGCGGCGTTTGCCGAGCACGCCCGCAGCGTCTACGAGGTCCGCAAGTGGGAGGCGCAGACCGGCCGGGAGTTCAATCTCGCGTCCCCGGCGCAGGTCGGCGACGCGCTCGTCACGTGCGGCCGGGTTGCACTGCCGCGCAACGGCCGCGCGAACAGCTACAAGACCGATATCCAGACCCTGCAGCAGATCGCGCCCGACAACCCGCTCGTGCGGGACGCGCTCGGCTACCGGCACGCCGCCAAAATGCTCTCGACCTATGTCGAGCCGCTGATGCATCTCGAGCGCTTTGTCGACGGTCGCATTCACCCGTCCTACACGACGATGCTGACCCGCACGTTCCGGCTCAGCTCGGAATACCCGAATATCCAGAATTTCCCGAAAAGACGCGACCGCGAATTGCGCAGCCCGATCGTGCCGCCGCCGGGGCATATCTGGGCATCCGCCGATTACGGCCAGCTCGAGGCGAGGGTCTATGCGATGGCGAGCCGCGACCGCGCGCTTGTCGAATCGATCATCGCCGAGGAGGACATTCACCGGCACTGGCTCGAGGTGATCCTCGACGCGCACCCGCCCTATTTCGAGCGGCTCGCGCGCCGCGTCACGCCGAACGACACGGAGGAGCAGGTCCTGAAAGGCGGCCGGGACCTGATCAAGGCCGATTTCGTGTTCAGCTCGTTCTACGGCTCCGGCATCCGCTCGGTCGTCGAGCGCACCGGGTTGCCGATGGACGTCGCCGGCGACGTGCTCGGCGATTTCTGGGCCCGCTATCACGGGGCCGCGCAGTGGCTGGACGCGCGCCGCAAGGAGTACCAGGAATACGGCATCAGCCGAAATCTGCTCGGGGTGCCGCGCTACGGCATCATGTCCGGCAACGAGCCGATCAACAATCCGATCCAGGGCACCGCCGCGCGCCTCGTCAACGACGCGATGTGCGATCTTTTTGCGCTCTATCGCAAACACGGCGATCCGTGTATGCTGCCACGGATTCACATTCACGACGACCTGACGTTTGCGCTCCCCGACGATGACGAGCTGCTCGTCGTCTATATCAGAGAGATCAGCAGGATCCTGACGCGGGTGCGCTACCCGTTCCAGATCGTGCCGCTCTCCGTGGAATGGCGCATCGGGTCGAGCTGGGATGCGCTCTACCCGGTGCGGACGTACACCGGGGATTATGTGAGGTAGAGATGAGCGAACACGAACAATTGGAGCCGTTCTGGGATTGCACGGCGTGGCAATGCCCGATGCCGACCAGTCAGGAGGAAGCCGACGCGTTGCGCGGCTTCGAGGCCGGCCGGTGGTATATCGTCGACCGCAAATTGGTGTTTGTCGGCGGCCCGTATGACACCGAGCAGGACGCGAGCCGCGCGTTGCGCCAGCTCAACCGTGACTGGCGCGGCTTCGGCCCGCACCGCCCGAGAGCCGGCCATGCCGGATGACCTGACGAAGGCTTATGTCGCGCCGAACTCCCGCAAGGCGATCGAGAAGCGGCTGATCGAAATCATCATGCAGGAGGGCTGGGAGGAGACGGTCCGGCCGGCCGTATTCCGCCTCGTCGTCAAGGAGGCGAACGGCAATCCCGCCTACGCCGAGGAGCTGCTGCGCGCGTGCTTTAACGCGCCGAGCCTCGAGGAGGCGCAGCGCATCATCGCGATCGAATGCGGCTCCGACCCGACCCGGCAGATCCTGCAATTGCTGACCGGCGTCACCGACTGGCAGGAGATCCGGCCGCTCCTCGCGCGGATCGACGACACGCAGTTCAACGACACATTCCTGGGGTCGGCGGCGCAGTTCCTTGCCGGCCGTATGCAGAACGAGAACGAGACTTCCGCGCGGCGCGCGTGGGAAGTTCTCGCGGCGCTGCTCTACCCACAGAACTCGCACGACCCGAAAGCGGTATTCTACGCGGCGGTCGGGCGCGCATTGTGGGGCGGCGATCTCTAGCCGACCACCAAGAGCGAACCGTAAACGGCGGGCGCAGCCGCCACCCCGGAGAGAACCGAGTAGCTTGAGCCGCGTAGCCAAAGAGAGGACCGGAAGGAATGAGCGAGGACGAACCCGGCGACAGCCATCTGCTCGAGCGCTGCTACAATCTGCGCAACCATCTCGGGCTCGACCTTGCCGAACTCGAAAACGCGTTCATGGCGACGCCGGGCATTCTTCAGCAAGCGGGCGAACTCGTCGCGGAGGCCGACGAGGTCGTCAACACGTGTCGGCATGAACTCGACATCGCGAAGGCTGAGGCGGCCGAGCGCTACCGCGACAGCGGCGTCACGGTCGAGGCGCGCATTTCGAGCATGATCCCGCTCGACAGCACGGTGCGGCTGTGCAACCGGCGGCTCATCAATGCCCGCTTCGAGATGGAGGTCTGCGACAGCCTCTACAAAGCGCTCGAGGTGCAAAGCCGGCTCCTGAGCCGCGCCGCCGACATGATCGTCAGCGGCTACATCTCGCCGACCGTGATCAACGAGCGGCGGCGCGCCGAAATCCGCCGCGCGCGTGAGGAAGAAAAGTCCGACAGCGTCTATAGGAATCGAGTAGGGCGTCCGACCGCCCGCCGCCAGCAGCAATCGGAGGAGTAACGATGGCTTTCAAGTACCGGCCGCCCTCGCAGGAGGATCTGGACCGCCGCGCGAATATGTCGACCAGCGATTTCAAAGGATTCATCAAGGACGAGTACCGCCTCTACGTCGCGCAGAAGCAGGAAAACCACGTCCGGATCATGCCGCCCAGCAGTCTGTGGACCGACGCCAAATATTACGCGATGGACATTTGGGTCCATTACGGGGTCGGCCCGGACCGCGCGTCGGTGCTCTGTTTGGATCAGATGAAGGGGCAGAAATGCCCGATCTGCCAGGAGCGGGCCCGCGCCGAGAAAGCCCGCGACGAGGAATTGACGCGCGATCTGCGCGCGACCCGCCGCGTGCTGTGCTTTGTCGTCGACCGGAAAGATCCCGGCAAAGGTGTCCTCGCATGGCCGATGCCGTCGACGGTCGACCGCGAGATCGCGAAGGCTGCGAAGGACCGCAGCACCGGCCAGTATTTTTTCGTGGACGATCCGGTCAACGGCTATGACGTCTATTTCGACCGCGACGGCGAAGGCCTGTCGACAAAATATACCGGCGTCTCGCTGGCGCGCCGGTCCAGCAAGGTCGAGGACAAATACCTCGACTGGGTCGAGGCGCACCCGCTGCCCGAGGTCCTCAAATGGCGCAGTTACGAGGAAGTCCGCCGCCTCTACGAAGGGAACAGCCGGCCCGATGACGACGAGGATACGGAAGTCGGGTTCGGCCCGGCCGATCCGCCGGAGGAGCCGGAGCCGCGCCGGCGGACGGCGGCCCGCGCCGATCGAGCCGGATCCAATGAGCGAGCCGAGCCAAGGGAGCGCGATGCCGAGCCCGATGTCGAGGACGTCGACGAAGAAGCCGATGAGGAAGAGGGAACCGAGACTCGGGAGTCGCCAGCCGCGGCAACTAAGCGGACCGCAACGCCGAAGCGCGAGCCGGTGACCCGTCCGAGCGCCCGCGGCCGCCAGGACAACGGCCGCGATCGCGCCGCGGAGTTGGCGGCGAAATTCGCGGAGGAGTAAAACCAGCCGCTTACAGCAAGTGAGCCGTGAGAGCGATGTCCCAGACCCGCAGCAAAGTCAAACCGCTCAGCCGGCCCGCGGCTCCGCAGATCCGTACGTTCCCGACCGGCTCGACACTGCTGGACCTGCAGAATGGCGGCGGCTGGCCGCTCGCCAGAATGGTCAACATCGTCGGCGACGCGAGCACCGGCAAAACCCTGATCGCGATCGAGGCGGCGGCCAATTTCGCGCGGCTGTTCGGTGCGGAGAATGTCCGTTACTGCGAGACCGAGGCTG
>JAFMSA010000614.1 GCA_017353855.1 Alphaproteobacteria bacterium | reverse complement strand
TCATCCCTGATCATCGCCGTCACCCCCGGATCGCGGATATCGGCGCGCAGGATCGTGGCCCCGGGGATCGGCGCAGTGTCGGCGAGGTCGACCCCCACTACTTTACCCCGCCCCGAGCCGTCGCCGGCGCGTTCGACCGCTACCTGTGTCCACCCTCCAGGTGCGCAGCCGAGATCGACGATCCGCCGCCCTGGCAACAGCAGGCGAAAACGATCATTCAGCTCGATCAATTTGAAGGCCGCGCGTGATCGATAGCCGCGCCGGCGGGCCTCGGCGACATAGGGGTCGTTCAGCTGCCGCGACAGCCATGCGGTCGAAGACGGTGTGCGGCCTCGCGCGCCCTTCACCCGCACAATTCCACTCCGACGAGTGAGCGGGCCGGCATCGCGGCGGCCGAGCCCCTCGCGGCTCGGGCCGCCCTTGCGTTTGCGTGCCATATCAGGGCCGCATCAAATCGAACAGGATCCCCTCCCGCACGCCGCGATCGGCAACCCGCAGACTGCCGACCGGCCAAGTCTCACAGATCGCATCGAGAATAGCACAACCGCTCAGCACCAGGTCTGCTCGCTCCCGCCCGATACAGGGGTTAGCGGCCCGCCCGGCGAGATCGAGACCCGCCAGGTGGGCCGACACGACCGAGATCTGCTCGAAGGTAAGCACGCTGCCGTCGACGAGCGCGCGCGTATACCGCGGCAACGCCAGATGAATGCCGGCAAGGGTCGTCACGGTCCCCGAGCTTCCGAGCATTTGCACCCTGCCGGTTCTGACCCGACGGAGTATTTCGTGCGCCGTCTCGAACGGTGCGAGAGCGGCCATTGTCTCGGTAACCATCGCTCGGTAGGTCGCCGCCGAGACTTCGACTCCGCCGAAACGGTCGGTAAGGGTCACTACCCCGAAAGGAAGAGAGACCGAGCCGAGGATCTGGGGCCGGTGCCTCCGTCCAAGCCCGGCCCACAGCCGCAACCAGACGATTTCGGTCGACCCTCCGCCAATGTCGAAAACGACGGCGTAGGGATAGCGCGGGTTGAGCAGCGGCGCGCAGCCGGCGACGACCAGGCGGGCCTCCTCGTTGCTCGAGATGATCTCGATCTCGAGCCCTACCTCCTCGCGAACCCGCGCAAGGAACAGGTCGCAATTGGCAGCCTGGCGGCACGCCTGCGTGGCGACGTAGCGCCCGACAGCCACCTTGCGGGCAATAACCTTGTTGGCGCAGACCCTGAGCGCCTCGAGCGCGCGCGACATCGCGTCCTCGGAAAGGGCGCCGGTCGCCGCCAGTCCCTCGCCGAGGCGAATGATGCGGGAGAAGGCATCGACGATGCGGAACCCCGATCCCACACGCCGTGCAACCAGAAGCCGGCAGTTGTTAGTCCCGAGATCGAGCGCCGCATAATGCGAAGCAAAGTGGTGAGCGGCGGGTCGAGGCGGAGTTGCCGACGCGATCGTCGGCGCAAGCGGCCCATCCGCGTGCAGACCGGCACCAACACATCTGCCGCCGGCCCCCGTTGGATCCGGCGCCGCCTGCCTCTGCGGTGAGGCAGCACCACCCCCTACCGGACCCCCTGCGCTGAGCGGCTTGTCCACGGCCAGCAACCCTTCGCGCGCCACCGAAATCGTAAAACGGCGCGTCATCGTATCAAAACCGAGCAAACAACGCCCCTGTTTCTTTGACCATTGATTGGCGGGAGCCCCTACACAACCTCAACCGTGTTGTGCTATCGCTTGTGCATCGGATCGTGGGTCCTCGGATGGGGGATCGTCTAACGGTAGGACAGCGGACTCTGACTCCGCCAGTCTAGGTTCGAATCCTAGTCCCCCAGCCAATCTTTTCAAAGAGTTAGCAGTTCGGCTCGGACACGGATTTCCGCTCGGGCTATCACCCCCCGCACTTCCGGGCGTCTGACTTCCAAGGAATGCCACGGCTTTGCCCAGGGCCCGAGACTGTCCAGACGGAAAGCAGGCCTTCCCGTCGGGCTGGCCGCCGGAATGCCCAACACCCGTTACGAGGACCTCGCGCCCTCCGTTTGCCCTCCGCTCGCGACCCGATAGCGCGCTCGGTCGCGCCGATGCCGGTTTCGCCCCTTCCGGTAATTCTGAGCTCCGGCTCCTTTGGCCGGAGTAGCCCTTGCGGCGCTCGCTTGCTGGCGGTCAGGTTTCCTGCGGCATGTGCACAGCCAACCGGGATTGGAACATTTCGAAGGCGTCGCGGGGAGCCTGGCTTGTGCGGGAGGCGGGAGCGCCCTGCCCGACAGGCACAGCGCGTCAACGAGCAGCTCGGGTCGCGCAGCGGCAAGGCTCGACGATCATCTGACGGTGCCGGCTTTTCGGTTTCTCGACCGCCGCTTGTCGCGCGAAGGAGAGATCGCCCGCCTCTCCGAGTGATCGCAAAGGAACCGACTGCCGTTGACATCCGGCGCTGTTGGAGGATCAGCCACGGCCCAGCTTCCTCTTCGCCACGCTGTTCCGAGAAGGGAGAACCACGACCCTCGCGGATTTCTTGCTCTTCGGTTGCGGGTCATCGCAGCGGCGACCGCATCATTTACGCAGCGGATGGGCGGAGAGGCGGGCGAACCGCGCGGTCGTCGTCGCGTCTTGCGGCCGAGGAGAGCACCGATTATCGGCAGGCCAGTCCGCCCGCGGCCCTGACGCTCGCGAGACTATGGCGTAGATCGTGCCGGCGGACGCCATCGAGACCGGCGGCTTTGCGTCCGTTCGGCCAAACCTTGTCAATGTGAGATCGCGAAACGATCATACCCGTCGACTTTCAGAATCTTGGCCCTTTGTTCAGCCAATGGCGCCGCCGGTCCGCGATGGTTGTTCACGCTCGGGTTACGCGGACGCTTGGTCCGGGATGCTTTTCGCTGTCCTCGAGTTCCGCCTGGTCGAGGGCCGCTAAGAGTGCTCGCAGGCGTGCCTCCGCTTGAGCAACGTACCCGCGTACCTGCTGGCGGATATGCCGCCGATCGAGCAGCAGCAGCTGCTGCAACTCGAGAGAGTTGAAACCAGTATCGGCTATTGTTTTCAAGGCGTCTAACAACTCATCGGCTTCATCGAGCATCTCGAGGCCGGCGCGACGGATTGCCCGCTGCAAGTCCCGATAGGGATCAATGTATGGCAGCTCTTCCGCAGGCGGTTGCTTGGGAACAACGTCATCACACATTGTTGTGACCACTCCATCTCAAAAGTAGCAGCCGCACCATTGCTGTCACTTCGACCGTGGTGCAGTTGTGCGCCAGGAGAGCCTTCACGGTCATCTCCCCCCGCGTTTCCACGCCTTATTGAGCTTGCAGCCGGGACTTCCACGGCGAGCTGGCCCGGAAGCCCGTTTCTTATGCCGCGAGATTCTGGATCTCACAGGCCTTTTCC
>JAFMSA010000104.1 GCA_017353855.1 Alphaproteobacteria bacterium | reverse complement strand
GTCTTCGGGCGCGCCGATGGAACCGGTCTCGGCCTTGCAATTGCGCGCGAACTCGCGGGCGCGCAGGGCCGGGCGGCTGAACCTGCTTCGGCCAGGCGGCGAAGCGCCGGGCGGGCGGCGGCATTTGCGCTCGACTGCCCGGAGGGGTGTCATGGCAACGATCCTGACCGTCGATGACGATCCGGCAATACGCGAGGCGCTGACAGAAGCGCTGACCGACCTTGGCAACCCGGCCTGTGCGGCGGAAGGAAAGGCGGCGCCCTCGTGGCTCGAACAGCACAGGGCCGACGCGGTGCTGCTCGACATGCGGATGCCGGGACCGGACGGAATGAAAGTGTTGCAGCGCATCCGCGCGAAGCCGAGCGCACCGCCGGTCGTCGTTCTGAGCGGTCGTGCCCACCAGCCGCAATACGATCGAAGCGATGCGGCCGGGTGCCGCCGATCACCTCGCGAACCCGATCGAGCGGGCGGATCTGAAGGCGCCCCTCGCCCACACTCTGTCGGGCGCGGCGGCAACCCACACGCCGCCTGCGGGGGTGTCCGAACCCGACGAGCTGATCGGCTTCAGTACGCCGATGCGGGAGGTGCAAAAGACGGTCGGGCTGCTCGCCGACAGGTCGCCGGAACCCAAATAAATACGATCACTTAGGGTTCGGCATGCGTTTTGCCCAGCGAACTCGGCCGACGGAGCGCGAAATGCGACCCGGAGAAGTGCTGATGGCCGCATCGCCGCAGGCCGGGGCTTGCGGTGTCCACGCGCTGGCCCAGGGCACCGCAGGCTGTGAGCCGAAGCAGTTTCCCGCGATCCAGGGAAGCGCGCGGCGATGTGCACTCCCGGCTCCCGGAGGACAGCGCCGAAGCCCGGGGGGCGGCCGGCGCGAGCCGCCGTCCCGGCCGCGTCGATTTGCAAGCGACCGCGAACATATGCCGCCCTCCGGCCCCTCATTCGTGGCTCCGGCCGAAAGCTCGTGCAAAGCGTCCATGGCCGCGCGCCTGCCGGCGTCCCTGGCTCTCGCGGGGACGACGATTTGTATGATCGGGGGCGTTCTCGCGGGGAGCGAGGTCCGCACCCTCCACGCGAACACCGGCCCGCAATTGCGATGAAACCCCGAACTGAACAGGTGAAGGACGCACCCGGGCGAACGGGTCTACGAGGCGAACGCTCGAGTGGGCGGCGTTCGCCGCGTTTGACCGGGCTCAGCCGCGCGCTCGTCGGCGCGATCGTGCTGCTGGCGCTCGCCGCCGGTGCCGCGGCTTGGTTACGGCCCGAGAATCCATTCCAGCGCGACGCCGGTTGGTTCGCCGCGGCGGCGGTTTTTGTGTCGAGCTATACGGCCCTCGCGATCGGCCGTGTCCCCGGCTTGGCGCTCGATCGCGCCGGTGTCGCGTTAGTCGGCGCCGCACTGATGGTTGCCTGCGGCGCGCTCCCGCTCGACGAAGCCTATAAGGCGATCGACCTCGACACGCTGACCTTGCTGCTCGGCATGATGATCGTCGTCGCGCATTTGCGCTTTTCGGGCTTTTTTGCGCTGGCGGGCGGGTGGATCATTCGGCGCGCCCGCACGCCGATGATGCTGCTCTTGGCAATCACGGTGATCGCGGGCACGTTCTCGGCCTTCCTCGTCAATGACGCGATCTGCCTCGCGCTGACACCGCTGGTCCTCGACCTGACCCGGTCGCTGAAACGCAATCCTGCGCCATACCTCCTCGCGGTCGCGATGGGATCGAATATCGGTTCGACCGCAACGATCACCGGCAACCCGCAGAATATGATGATCGGTAGCGTCTCCCGCATCGCCTATACCGACTTCGCCTCGACGCTTGCTCCGGTTGCGCTCGTCGGGCTCCTGCTCACGGTCGTGCTGATCGCGCTGTTCCATCGCCGCGAGTTTGGCGGCGGCACGCGGTTTGTCGCGGAACCGCAGCCGACCCGCACGCACCGCGGGCTGATGCTGCGGGCGCTCGCCGGCGCGGCAACGCTGGCCGCGCTGCTGTTTGCCGGACAGCCGCCCGCCAAGGTCGCGATTGTGATTGGCGCGCTCTTGCTGGTCACCCGGCGAGCCAAAACCGAGCGCGTCTATACCGAGATCGACTGGCCGCTGCTGCTGATGTTCGCCGGCTTGTTCATCATCGTTGCCGGCGCCGAGCGGGCACTGCTGAGCAACGATTTGGTGGCGGCTGCGGCGCGACGGCATCTCGACAGCGTGCCTGCTTTGGCCGCCGCGGCCGCGGGCCTCTCGAACCTTGTCAGCAACGTGCCGGCCGTGCTCCTCCTCAAGCCGTTCATTCAGGCGCTCCCGGATCCGCATACCGCATGGCTCACCGTCGCGATGGCGTCGACCCTCGCGGGCAATTTCACCGTGATCGGCTCGATTGCCAACCTGATCGTCGTCCAGCGCGCGCGAGCCGGCGGCGTCGACATCGGTTTTTGGGATTATTTCAAGCTCGGGGCGCCCCTCACGATCCTTACTGTGCTGTTCGGAACCCTGTGGCTGTCGTGGTAATCACTCGACCGACCGTGCAGCGACGGGCCGCCGACCGCAATTTTCACCCGGTGCTCCCGATCGCGTTGTCGGTCGGGTGGCACCGCAGGCAGTTGGGGCTGATGCGAGGCACGGACAATATCGCGCTTCGGAGTTGGAGCGTGATGATGTTGCAGGGCATCGGCATGTCCACGAGTGCCTCGTCGTCTGACATTTCGGCGACTCGCTCGCCTTAGCAAACGGCCGCGGCGGCCGTTACCGCGCTCGCCGCGCTCGTTGTCCTGATGAAACCGCTCGTGTTGCGGGTTACGCCTGTCCAACATGTGCGCAGACTGGCGGGAACGGTTTTGCCGCGGGTTTTGCCCCCGCCTTGCCCGGCTCCACCCAGGATCTCAAGCCCTGCAGTGTCGGTGTGGAAGACGCGGGCGCCCGCGGAACAGGCCTGCGGGCCGGGCCCGGCCGTAGGGATACTCCCTCGCAACCGCCTCTGCTTCCCTGGACCGCTCCGCCAGCGCGAGGGAGGCGGAAGGAAGCGGCTCAACCGGACGGCTACACCACCGGCGAGCGGCCGCCGTCGACGTTGATCGCGCAACCGGTCACATAGGACGCGGCGTCAGAGGCGAGGAAGGTCGCGACATTGGCGAACTCCTCGGCCCGGCCCATGCGGCCCAGCGGCACTCCGCGCCCCGCCTGGGCAATAAACTCTTCAAGCGAGACATTCGCCCCTTCGCGGCGATGGCGGCGGACAATCTGGTCGCTGACAATGACCCCGACATGCAAGGAATTGACGAGCACGTTGTTGGGTGCGCCCTCGTGCGACAAGGCCTTGGTGAACGCCATCTGGGCGGCGCGGCTGACCGAGGTCGGTGCGCTGTCGGCGCCCGGCGCCTTGGCGCCAATATTCAACACGCTGATGATGCGTCCCCAGCGCCGCTCTTTCATCTGCGGGAAGACAAGCCGGCAGAAGCGGATCTGTGCGAACAGCTTCAGGTCGAGATCCGCCTGCCACATCTCGTCGGTCAATGTCTCGGAAGGGCCGCGCTGCGACTGGCCGGCATTGTTCACGTAAATGTCTATCTTGCCGAATTCCGACATGATCTGGTCGTAAGCCCTGCGGATGTCGGCAGCCTTCGCAACGTCGCAGCTGATCGCGGCGATCTTGCGGCCCGGCGCGGCGGCCTCAATCTTGGCCCTGGCCTCCGCGAGGGCGGCAGGGTCGCGCGCCAGAATCGCGACGTCGGCACCCGATTTGGCGTATTCCTCGGCGATCGCCAAG
The DNA here is from genome assembly GCA_017353855.1 of Alphaproteobacteria bacterium. GTDB lineage: Bacteria > Pseudomonadota > Alphaproteobacteria > ATCC43930 > CGMCC-115725 > AP-15. The sequence continues at coordinate 6,182 of JAFMSA010000104.1, read as the reverse complement.
CCCAGACCTTTACTGCCGCCGGTGACGACGCCGGTTCTTCCGTCCAGCCGAATATTCATATCGTCTCTCCTCCATCGAGATTCTCGAGTTTCACTTCATCGTCAGCCGATCGATTTCCTGCATCTCCGCTTGTGTCAAGACCCACCCGACCGCGCGCACGTTCTCTTCGACCTGCTCCGGCTTCGTTGCGCCTGCAATGATGCTCGCGACGCAGGGGCGCCGGGCGAGCCAGCTCATCGCGAGTTCGAGGAGCGTGCGGCCGCGCTCGACGGCAAAACCTTCGAGACGTTCGACGAGCGCCCAATTTTCTTCGGTGAAGTTGCGGGCGGCCGCTCGCGGCATCCCCGCAAGCCGGGTGCCGGGAGGCGGCTGCGCACCGCGCTGGTACTTGCCGGTCAGTAAGCCGTCCGCCAGCGGGCGGAACGGGATCAGCCCGAGACCATACCGCTCGAGGGCCGGCATCATCTCGCGGTCGAGCTCGCGGGCCAGCAAGCTGTACTCCTCCTGGCAGGAGATGAAGCGGTTGAGGCCCCCATGTCCCGCCGTCCACTGCGCCTCGACGACCTGCCAGGCCGGCAGCGTCGAGCAGCCGATATAGCGGACCTTTCCCTGCCGCACGAGGTCGTCGAGCGCCCGCAACGTCTCCTCGATCGGGGTCAGCGCGTCGGGCTGGTGCTGCTGGTAAAGATCGATCCACTCGGTCTTGAGGCGCCTCAGGCTCGCCTCGACTTCAGCTATGATGTAGCGCCGCGAAGCCCCTTGCAGCCGGCCCGAGCCATCCATAGGGCGCGCGAACTTCGTCGCCAGCACGATGTCCTTGCGGCGGTCGCCGAGGACCTGGCCGAGGAATGTTTCCGAGCTGCCGCGCGGGTCGCCGTAGGTGTCGGCCTCGTCGAAGAAGGTGATCCCGAGATCAAGCGCCCTGTGCACGACCTTCCGCGTGGCTTCGAAATCGATGCGCCCGCCGAAATTGTTGCAGCCGAGGCCGACCACTGAGACGCGCAGCCCCGATTTCCCGAGATTACGTTGTTCCAACGACGTCCTCCCCCTCGCCAAGGTCTGCTGCACTGCGTTGCTACCATAGAGCTTCAGCCGTGAAGCCGCCACTTGAACGCCGGCCGCTCGCAGAGTATCAGGTGCCCGAGCCGGCTTGGGGAAGTGATGGACGGACCGGGTAAGCAGCGGCGAGCGGGGAGCTGGTGGTATCTTCTCCTGCTCGTCCAATTTGTCGCCGTGCTGTGGCCGCCTTTCTACAACAGGATCGAGCCCAGCTGGATCGGCATGCCCTTCTTCTACTGGTACCAGCTGCTATGGGTCATCATCGGTGCCGTGCTGACGGCGATCGTATACTTTACGACCGAAGATTAGGGCGAGGATATAAAGCGCACCACAAGCCGCCACGACGGGTGGGGAGACCATCTTGCAAGACGTGAACTGGACCGCGCTGACGATTTTCGTCCTGTTGTTTGCGTTCATAACATGGTTGGGTTTTGCCGCCGCCAATTGGCGCCGGGGCGATCTCGATTTGCTGCATGAGTGGGGGCTGGGCGGACGGCGCTTCGGCACTTTCGTCAGCTGGTTTCTCATCGGCGGCGATCTCTACACGGCTTACACATTCATCGCGGTGCCCGCGCTCGCTTTCGGGGCGGGTGCCGTCGCGTTTTTTGCGGTGCCCTATACGATTGTCGCGTACCCCATCTTCTTCCTGGTATTCCCGCGCATCTGGTACGTCTGCCATAAGCACCATTATATTACTGCGGGCGACTTCGTGCGCGGCCGATTTGGTAATCGGTGGCTCGCGCTCGCGGTGACGGTGACCGGTATCGTCGCGACGATGCCCTATATCGCGCTGCAGCTCGTCGGCCTGCAGGTCGTGATCGGCGCGCTGGGCATCTCGGGCACGGGGCTCTTCGCCGATCTGCCGCTGATCATTGCTTTCGTGATCCTGGCCGCGTTCACCTATTCGAGCGGGTTGCGGGCCCCCGCCTCGATCGCGATCGTCAAGGACATTCTGATCTATACGACCGCGTTCGTCGCGGTGATCGCCATCCCGATCGAACTCGGGGGCTTCGGGAAGATCTTTGCAGCGGTGCCGGCGTCTAAACTGCTGCTGGCGACCCCCGGCCCCAACACGACCGGCGCCTACAGCGCCTATGCGACACTGGCTCTGGGCTCGGCGCTGGCGCTGTTTCTTTATCCCCACTCCTTGACGGGAATTCTGAGCGCCAGCAGCGGTCGCGCCGTGCGCCGCAATGCGGCATTATTGCCGGGCTATTCCTTAATGCTCGGACTTTTGGCGCTGGTCGGCTTTTTTGCGATCGCCGCCGGGGTTGCCGGCCTTCCCGAATATGCTGCCGGCTTCAAGCAGTTCGGCAACAACTTTGCTGTTCCGGCGCTGTTCCTCCACAGCTTCCCGTCCTGGTTTGTCGGCATTGCCTTCGCGGGGATTGGCATCGGCGCTCTGGTACCGGCGGCTATCATGTCGATCGCCGCGGCAAATCTGTACACGCGCAATATCCATCGTGAGTTCATCAATAAGAACCCGACCGATCAGCAGGAAGCGCAGATGGCCCGATGGGTGTCCCTGATCGTCAAGTTCGGAGCCCTCGTGTTCATCATTTTTGTGCCAACTCAATATGCGATCTACCTGCAGTTGCTGGGCGGGATCTGGATCATCCAGACCCTGCCTCCGGTGATCCTCGGCGCCTATACCCGCTGGTTCAACGACCGGGCACTGCTCGTCGGCTGGGCCACCGGGATCGTCGCCGGCACCAGTATGTCCGCCGCCGTCAATCTCACGCCGACCTTTCCGCTGCACTTCGCCGGACACACTTTCCCTGGCTATACGGCACTCTACACCGTGATCCTCAACATCGTCGTGGCGGCTATCCTGACGCCGGTTTTCAACGCGAGGCTCGCGCAGCGAACACCCCTCGACGAGACTGTCGCGTCCGACTATCACGCCTGAGGCTGCGGGTGCATTTCGAAGCCGGCAGGGCGTCCGGCGCGGCGCGCGGCTTCCGGTGGCGGCCGGGACGGGTCCCAGAGATTGGCGTCAAAGCGCCAGCCGTTGACGTGGTCGGCTTCTCGGGACACCACATACAGCAGCGGCGGGACCATTTCTTCAGGCTCGACGAGGCGCGGGGAGCGGCCCTCGCGACTCATCGCGCGCATCTCTTCCGCCATGCCCGGTGTGTTGGCGCCGGCGCCGGGGTTGACGATATTGATCGTCAGGCCCGTCCCCTCCACCTCCTTCGCCCAGACTTCGGTCGCCATCTCGAGCGCCGCCTTCGAGGCGCCGTACGGAGAGGTGTGCGGGCGGTTCATCGTGTCGAGCTTCGTCGTCACGTTGACGATGCGGCCCCAGCCCCGCTCCACCATCGCCGGTGCCACTCGTCGCGCCATCTGGTCGGCAGCGATGTAATTGGTCTCGATGACGGCGCGCACGATATCGTCCGAGACCTTCCAGAATTTCTGCGGCTCGGTGCGGCGGTAGCGCGTGGGGTCGATCGTCGTGAAGGTGAGGCCGGCATTGTTGACGAGGATGTGCACCGCGCCGAAGCGCGAGATTGCCGCCGCTACGGCACGCTCGCAACCGGCAGGCTCGCGCAGATCGGCAACGAGGGGCACGACCTTTCCCGCCACGCCGCCGCCGGCGGCCGCCGCCTCGATCTCGGCGATATCCGCATCGATATGGCCGACCGCGATGACGTGATGGCCGTTGCGCGCCAAGCCAAATGTCATCGCGCGGCCGAGCCCGCGCAACCCGCCCGTAACAATCGCCACGCGTGATTCCAAGGGTGCCGCCGGATCAGTTAGGAGAGGCATGCTGACCCGAATTCACACTTGCGCGAGGGCCATCGGTTCCTGGTCAAAGGCGGGCATGATCTCCTCGGCGAAGGTGCGCAGACCGGCCACCGAGGCGCCCGGTGCAGCGAACAGTACATTCTCGACGCCGCCCGCCTGGAGCCGCTTCAGGCGCGCGATGATTTCTTCCGGCGTGCCGAGCAGCGGCGCGTCGTCGAGCGCGAACGAGTCCTCGTGCTCCTTGATGTGCACGTAGCGCTCGGCACCGGGTCCGCGCGCGAGATCGCCGATATTCTTCAGGACCTGCCGCCGGGTGACGATCGCGCGCTTGCGCTCCTCTTCGTTGTGGACAATCTGCAATCCGCGGGTCACGCCCACCATCATCGGGTCATAGCGCCGCCCCACCCGCTCACATTCGTGGCGGAAGGCGGCGACACGCTCAATAATCAGATCGGTCGGTGCGATCTGGTCCAGCAGAAGATTGTAGCCCTCGCGCGCCGCGCGGCGGATCGATTCCTCGCTGCCGGCGCCGAGCCAGAACGGGGGGTGCGGCTGCTGGATCGGGTTGGGCTCGACGATGACGTTGTCGAAGTGCCACCACTTGCCGTCGTACGAGAACCGGCCCGGCGATCTCCATGCCTTGCGGATTACCTCCATCGCCTCGTCGAACCGCTCGGTAGCTTCCGTAGGGGGAATGCAGAAGCCGGAGAATTCATAAGCCCGATAGCCCTTGCCGACTCCGAAATCGAGCCGGCCGTTCGACAATAGGTCGAGAGTCGCCGCTTGCTCGGCGACGAGGATCGGATTGTGCCACGGCAAAACCACGACCGCGGTGCCGAGGCGGATCCGCTCGGTGCGCGCCGCCAGATAGGCGAGCAGGCTCATCGAGGCAGAGACCTGGCCAAAGCCGGTGAAATGATGCTCGACCAGAAAGACGCTGGAAAAACCGAGCTTCTCCGCCTCGGTCACGTAATTGACAAAGTCGTGATAGGCGTGGCTGTCACCGGCCGGGCCGCCGCGCGCGCGTGCCCCGCCGAATAGTCCGAACTTCATGCACCGTCTCCTCAAGGTCTCGGGCGCAATATATGGCGGGATTCTGTCCGGGTCGATGCCAGGGCGCCACCCGCGGCGTGCCGCAACGGCAGGCCGGATCAACTGATCGCATGACAGCTATGCTCGAGCGGGGCTGTCTCATGCGTGAAGCCGACCTACGTGGCAAACGCTGCTCGGCAATACTGGCGAAAGGCGCGCGGGCGCGAAAGCTCCGTGCTACTGGGTGCTTATGGACAAATCCGGGGAGCCGCCGTTCTTGCGGCGGAGCTACCCCCACACGTGAAGGCCGGGGTATCCGCCCCCGAAACATTCGATGATCGAGTATGTCGAACGAAAGCTCGGGCAAGACGTCGGCGAGCGGCAAACCGGCAGCTGGCGGGTCGTGGTCTCGGCCTGGGTGCTGGTCCTCCTGTTCATCTTGCTGACGACAGCCGCCGAGGCTGTGGCATGTCTGCGCGGCGGCGCGCACCACGATCACGGTCAAACCTTCGCCAGGACCGTGATCCCCCGGCACGATGCGTGCGGCGGGCCAGGGGTTCCGTCGGCGCCCGGGCTCGATGGGTGTCAGAACGTGCCGCTCGGCCAGGACCCGTCGATCGCCTACTGGTGAGCCGAGGGGGGCTGCGGCGCGGGCTGCGAGGTTCGCCGGACGGGATTGCGCCGCGCGTCGACTGCCGCCAACTGAGCGGCGATCTGGGCGGCCGAAATCGAAACCCGCTTCTCGGCACCCGACCGGGCAGTAAAGATCACGGTCAGTCCTTGGGGATCGGCGCGAAGCTCGGCTTCGGGAATCGTCGCGACAAACTCCTCAAGATAGGAGCAGCCTCCCTCACAGCTGATCTCGTTTCGGCTGATCTCGATGAAGCGCAGAGGACGGCCCGCCTCATCGCGGGCGGCATTCCAGTCACGCTGCTCCCCGGAATAGCTGTCCGAGATATAGAGCTGGTGCAGCGTCTCCCCGGTCTTCCGGTCGATAAAGCTGCGCAGCCGGTAGTAATTCGTGCCCGGCACGCCGAGAAACGGCGGCGCATGCTGCGCCTCGGGGCCGATCACGCCGATAAAGCGCGGCAGCGGCGCCTCCGGAGCGACAGCGGTGACCCCAGGCTGGGCGGGGCTTTCAGCTGGCGGGCCCTGCGCACATGCAGCCAGCCCCGCGCTCAACAGCCCGGCGAACACCCTTCCGCGCAAATGTCGGCTCACGGCAGGCGGTGGAAACATGTCGGAATTGCTTTCCCCGATCCGCGGTGCGGGCGTTGCGGTCGGCAGACATGGTTTGTCGAATGAAAGGCCCACCAACGATAACGGGGCTGCGGATCCAGTAC
>JAFMSA010000613.1 GCA_017353855.1 Alphaproteobacteria bacterium | reverse complement strand
GCCGACGAGCCCGCCGTGCCACGGCCACTGGGACTCCGTGTCGCTTGCCGAGTGGTGGCCGACAAACCCGCCCTCCGGCGGATATATCATTCGAAGGCGGCTTCCTCTGGCGTATCGAGGGCGTTTGCGGTCGCGTTGAGGAAGACGACGGCCTTGTACCGCGCCAGTGAAGCGCACGACATCCTCGGTGTCGTCTACCGCGAAGCCGTGTCCGGCGGCGATCGCGTGCGGGATCGGATCGTGGCGGAACGCCGCCCTATGGAAAATATCAGCCCGGCGAAAGAGGTTCTGGCGTCTGCGCGGCGCGGCTGTTGCTTGACGCGCTAGGGATCATCCCGAGCGCGGGCAGCCGTTGCAGGCCGACAATCACCGTCAGGTTTCCGCCCCCGCGATAATCGGTCGGCCGCTCAGCCGCCGCCGTCGAAGACGCTCTGCGCGATTTCCGCGCGGGCAATCTGGGGAATGATCAGCCGGGCGTAAAACGTATCCCGTCCCACCGTCCTCCCTACCCCGTAGTCGCTTGCCCAGCTGCGTAACGAGTCGACCCTGACGTATGCCTCCTGCCCCGCGATCAGGGCGACGTTTGTCGATTGATTGAAATCCTTCCCGTAGCTCTCGACTTCAATGTGATAAACCCCGGGCAGAACGTCCCGGTAGAAGGCACCGCCCAATTGCGCATAGCCGGCGTAAGCGCCGTTCATAGATACCCTGGTCATGTTCAGCGTTTCGGAAGGGAGATAAAGACGATAGAACCAAACTCGCGCCCTGCCTGGCGGGATGGGCGGCACCGAGACCGAGCCGACAGTCGGGTTTCTGGTGCACCCGCCGATCACGGCGAAGCTGCAGAATACCGCGAACAGGACCGAGCGGCGATTTCGGGTCGATGAAAGCCTTGCGCTCATCGGGGGGTCGGCCGCCGCGACATTACAGGATATTCGGCATCGCCGATAGCGTGTCGCCCGCGTACGACTGCCGCAGCTGTTGGTTGACACCTGGCGGTCCGGGATCTTAGTTTGGCGTGCGAATGTCGAACAGAGGGAAACTGCCATGAAGTGGAGAACACCGGTCATTCGTGAGATCGCGGTCGGGCTGGAGATCAACGCCTACGCCTGCGCCGAGGTCCAGTAGACTCCTCGCGTTCTGACGCCGGCGGATCCGGCGGAACGGCCCATGCTCGACGTGGTTGTCCTCGGGTCCGCCGCAGGCGGGGGCTTCCCGCAGTGGAATTCGAATGCCCCGGCGTGTCGCCGAGCGCGTCTCGGTGATCGCGGGGCATTGGCTCGAACACAGGCATCCCTCGCAGTGTCGGCGAACGGATACGACTGGTTCATCTTCAACGCCTCGCCTGACCTGCGGCTACAAATTGAAGCGGCGCGCATGCTGCACCCGAGAGAGGGCTTGCGGTCGTCGCCGATCAGCGGGGTGGTGGTGACGGGCGGCGACGTCGATGCTGTGGCGGGCTTGCTGCATTTGCGAGAGCGGCACTGCTTTGCCGTCTATGCGCCCTCGCGGGTCCTCGCGGTCATTGACGCCAATCCGATTTTTGGCGTTCTCGCTCCGGATTGCGTGCAAAAGGTCGAACTTGCGCTCGGGGAGCGGGTAGATCTCGCCGGCGCGTCGGGCGCTTCGGGGCTTGCAGTCGTTGCCTTTGCGGTGCCGGCAAAAGTTCCGCTCTACCTTGAAACCGCCGGTGAAGTCCCGACGCTCAGCGAGGAGGGCGACGCCATCGGTCTTGAAATCATCGATGCGGGGACGACGAGATCCTTCTTTTTCATTCCGGGTTGCGCGGCAATCAACGAACCGTTGCGCAGGCGGCTTGCCGGCGGCGAACTCGTCTTTTTCGACGGGACTCTGTGGCGGGATGACGAAATGCTCCGGCTCGGCGTCGGCAACAAGACCGGCCGGCGCATGGGGCATATGAGCATGAGCGGCGACGATGGGACGATCGCCGCCTTTCGCGATCTCGGCGTACGCCGCCGGATCTTTATCCATATCAACAATTCGAACCCGGTTCTGCTGGATGATTCACCGGAGCGGCGCCTCGCCGAGGCGGCTGGTTGGGAGATCGCCTATGACGGGATGGAGGTGAGGCTTTGACCGCCCCCTTGCTTTCCGGTGCGCAGCTCGAGGACGCGCTGCGACAGATCGGCGAGGAGCGCTACCATCATCGCCATCCGTTTCATCACCGGATGCGCGACGGGAAGCTCGACCGCGGTCAGGTTCAGGCTTGGGCGCTCAACCGCTACTACTATCAGGCGCGAATTCCCGCAAAAGATGCATATCTGGTGGCGCGCCTGCCGACGCCCGCGCTGCGCCGCGAATGGCGGCGCCGCATCATCGACCACGACGGCGAGAACGACGAGACCGGCGGCATCGCGCGCTGGCTGAAGCTGACGGACGGTCTCGGCCTCGATCGCGACTATGTGGTCTCGACCAAGGGGCTTCTGCCGGCCACGCGTTTTGCGGTTGACGCTTACGTCAATTTCGTCCGCGACCGCTCGCTGCTCGAGGCGGTGGCCTCGTGCCTGACCGAAATGTTCTCGCCCGAGATCATCGCCGAGCGGGTCGAGGGCCTGCTGAAGAACTATGACTTTATCAGCCGCGACACGCTCGCCTATTTCACGCCGCGCTTGACCCAGGCGCCGACCGACGTCGCATTTGCGCTCGCCTACGTCAGAGAGCACGCCGATACTCCGGAGAAGCAGGCACAGGTTCTCGACACGCTGCGCTTCAAATGCGACGTGCTGTGGTCGCAGCTCGACGCGCTTTATTTCGCCTATGTCGAGCCGGGTCTCATCCCACCCGGCGCCTTTGTGCCCGGGCGATGACGGACAACCGGGAGAACGATCGCGCAGCGCGGGCGGTCGTCGACGGGGCCTCGGTCCTGCGATTTGCACCGCATGCCAAATTCCGTTTCGACGAGACGCGGCAGGCTTGGATTGTGCTGGCACCCGAGCGGCTTCTGTTGCCCGATGAACAGGCGGTCGAGATTCTGCAGCTGATCGACAGCGAGCGCACCATCGACGCGATTATCGATGAGCTTGCTCGCCGTTACGAGGCACCGCGCGACGTGATCGCTGCCGATGTCGTCACGATGCTCCGGGATCTCGTCGGCAAGAAGGTCCTCTACCGGTGAAGGGGGTCGATCCGCCGCTGGCGCTGCTCGCGGAACTGACGCACCGCTGCCCGTTGCGCTGCCCCTATTGCTCGAACCCGCTTGAACTGTCGCGCGCGAGCGCCGAGCTCGACACGACAACCTGGAAGCGGGTGTTCGGCGAGGCCGCCGCACTGGGTGTCCTGCAAGTGCATTTCTCGGGGGGAGAGCCACTGGTTCGGCGCGATCTCGGCGAGCTCGTCCGACATGCGGCGGG
>JAFMSA010000612.1 GCA_017353855.1 Alphaproteobacteria bacterium | reverse complement strand
GCGCACCGCCGCATCAAGGCGACCCGGCAGGCGCTTTGCGAGGCGCTGGACGGGCGGGTGACCGACCACCACCGCTTCCGGCTGCATCTGCATCTGCATCTGCATCTGCATCTGCATCTGCGGCAGTACGACGCTCTCGACGACGCGATCAGCGTCGTGGGCGCGGAAATCGCGACGGTGATTGCCCGCATCGATCAGGAGCGGGAGGCTGCCGGCCAGCCGCTCGCGTGCTGAGCCGTGAGATCTGCCACGTCCCCGGCATCAACGTCCGGTCGGCAGGCATGATCCTGGCGGAAATCGGCCTCGACATGAGCCGCTTTGCGACGGGAGGCCACATTGTCGCCTGGACGGGTTTGTGCCCCCGGGCAGAACGAGAGTGGCGGCAAACGCAAGCCCGCGAGATTGCGCAAGGGCGCGCCGTGGCTCAAGACCACGCTGGTGCAATGCGCGGTGTCTGCCAGCAAGACAAGAAAAAGGACAGCTATTTCAGGGCGCAGTTCCGGCGCCTCAAGGCCCGCCGCGGCGCCCCGAAAGCCACCTGCGCGGTGGCCGCATCGCTGCTCACCACGATCTACCACATGCTCAAGGATGGCGCCGCGTATTGCGACCTCGGGGCCGCCCACTTTGACAAACGGTCGGCCCAGGTGAAGGCCAACGGCTCGTCGCGCAACTCGCCAAGCTCGGCTATGAGGCAAGCCTCCAGCCACTGGCGGAGGCGAGGCTGCGTGATGCTCCGTGCCTCCGATTGTGTTAGTCGACGCCACCTAGCCCGCCCTTACTGCGATCGAGGTCATCCTCGACAAGCATTCCGCCCATGTCTCGCGCGAGACCACGAGTCGCTTTGCCGCGCAGCCCATTGGGCGCTTCAGCTTCACGTTGACGGCGGCCCATGGGTCGTAGCTCAGTCTCATCGAGAGCTTATTGTCCAAGCTGGCGCGATCGGTACGCCGATATCCGCCTCAGCTCCAAAGACGAACTTAACCAGCGCGCCACCTGATCGCGGATCCTTGTCCGTTGCGCACGGGAAAATTACCCGCCAGTTCCAGCTGGAGGGTCGGCGCCGGGCACAGTGGCAACGATCGAAGGCTATGTCGTTTCGAACGCGTCGCCGGCGTCCTGATAGACCGCGCTGTTCTCGAAGCCGAGCGTCACGCGCGCATCGTCGTCGGACACCGGAAAGGCTTGCCCTTGGTAGCGTGGAACCGCTCTTCATGCCCCAAAGGAGATCCTTTGCCTCGGGCCAGGGAAAAATCGGGAACCGCAATAATACCTGGAGGTGCGTGATGCGTCGCGGCGCACGAAGAGAGGGTGAACCGGCTCATCATGCCGCGCGCCACCAGCAATTCCATGATCGGCTCGACGACCTCCTCGTCGGTCATCCTCGCAAACTCTCCCGGCCCCGCCCTGCTCGCGGCGGTCGGCGAAGCGATTTGCTGTTGCCTAAGCTGGCCCTGGGCGCAATCTTGCCCTCGAAAAAAGCTGTGAATTTGGCGAATATCGCTCGGGAGGGCGTCGGATGAATGAGACTAGCTTCGGCGTGTTCGATTGGATCGACCGCGGCACCGCGCCCTTGCATCGGCTTTATGACGATCGGCTGCGGCTACTCGAAGCAGCCGACGAGGCCGGCTTCTACTGCTACCATTTGGCCGAGCACCATGCGACGCCGCTCGGCATGGCGCCGTCGCCGGCGCTATTCCTGAGCGCCGCGGCGCAGCGTACGAAACGTATCCGGCTGGGCCCCCTCGTCTACCTACTGCCGCTCTATGATCCGCTGCGGCTCATCGAAGAAGTGGCGATGCTCGACCAGATGTCGACCGGCCGCCTGGAGCTCGGCGTAGGGCGCGGCGTTTCGCCGTACGAGTTGCGCAATTTCGGGGTCGACCCAGAGAGCTCGCGTGAGCTTTTTGAGGAAGCGCTGACGGTGCTGCTTCAGGGACTGACCCAGACGCGCCTGAACTTCAACGGTGCCCACTACCATTACGACGACGTGCCGATGGAGTTGCGGCCGCTGCAGCATCCCTATCCGCCGCTGTGGTACCCGACCCATACGCCGAGTAGCGTCGAGTATGCCGCTCGGCACGGTCTCAACTTCGTCGGGCTCGGCCCCGCCGCCGCGGTGCGCCAGCACACCGACGTTTACCGCCGGGTCTGGAATGCACACCGGTACGACCCGGCCCGGCTCAACGCCCATGTCGGGGCGCCCAAGATCGGCATCCTGCGGTTGGTCGTGATCGCCGACAGCGATGCCGAGGCGGAAGCGGCGGCACGCGCCGCGCATCAGGTGTGGTACCGCTCGATCACCCAGCTGTGGCACATGCACGGCGACCACAGCATCGACGGCCTGTTCGCCTGGGAGACCTCGGTCGAGACCAAGAGCCTTGTGTTCGGGACGCCAGCTCATGTACGCGAGGAAATACTGCGGCTCATCGAGACGAGTGGCTGCAACTACGTGCTCTGCTCCTTCGCCTGGGGCACGCTGTCACCGGAACAAAGCGAGCACTCGCTGCGGCTCTTCGCGCAGGAGGTCATGCCCGCGTTCGCCGCCTAAGAACGGGTCAGCAACCTCTTGAATAAATCCGGGGGCTTTCCGGTAACTCAGAAGCCCGCGCTTACCGGCCTAACTAAGTCGAAAGGTAACTTGAGACTTCGTTGACCTGAAGTTCCAGACCGACGTCCGAATGCCCACTCAGTTCGGACCTCTCGAAGGACAGACAGTAGAGAACCCCTGGGGTGGGGACGAAACGGGCCTGTCTAAAATGCTGCCCGGCAACATTGGCGAGAGTGAGGTGACACACGCCACCTGTCACAAGGTCCGTAAGGATCCATAGGAGGCTACGTTGAGCGCATCGTTCTGGGTAAGCGGCACAAACCGTTGATGCCTTGCTCCGAAGAAGCAGGCGAGACTTCTTCGGCAGCGCAAGAAAGCCGTCGTGCACAGGCGCTTTCCGTTCACGATCCGGCTCAGGGAGCGTGTGGGCGGAGACGTGCAACCTGTTCGGCTGAAGAGCGACCCTGGCGCGGACGTGACCGGTGTGGCGATCGTGCGGGAAACCGACGCCGGCCAGGCAGTCCTGCACCTCTGCGAAATAATTTTTCGGCAACGGAGGTAATATCCGGGAAATCGGGTAAAGTAATGGACCAGTTGCTCTCCCCGCGTAAGCGATCCGCGATCGCGAGATAATACTTCGTGGCCATGGTGATCTCCTGCTCAGTGTTGCGGCGGGTATTCCCAACCTGCCTGCGCGCAGATAGCGGGCAACGTCCCGATCGGGATATCGCCGGCGTGGTTCCGAAACGAAGACGCGACGCACGTCCTTCCGAAGATGACGTGTGCTCGCCCTTGCCGGGCCGCTCGGTCCAACTTTCGTTTCGCGGC
>JAFMSA010000611.1 GCA_017353855.1 Alphaproteobacteria bacterium | reverse complement strand
CCAAAACTGGACTTTGTCGCGATGATGGATCGGCGAAGATGCTGCGATCTGTGATGACCAAGTGGCAGCGCTTCGAGGCGCTGACCGCGGGCGAGCTCTACGCTCTCCTGCGGTTCCGTCAAGCGATCTTTGTCGTCGAGCAGCGCTCGCCGTACGCCGATCTCGATGGCCTCGACGAGGAGGCATGGCATCTACTGCTGCAGGCGGAGGGTGCCCTCGCCGGGTATCTCCGTCTGATCCCGGCGCCGTTGCGGATCGGGAGGGTCGCCGTCGCCGCCCCGCTGCGGCGGCACGGGCTCGGCCGGCGGCTGATGGGCGAAGCTCTTTCGTACTGCCGAGGGCACTATCCGGGAGGGCCTGTAGCGCTGACTGCGCAGGCGCACCTGCTGCCTTTCTATCAAAGCTTCGGGTTTGAGCCGACAGGCGAGCCCTTTGACGATTTCGGGCTCACGCACGTGGATATGACGCTCCGGCCGCGCGAGTGAACAGGTCAACACCGCTTCGGACGGTGCCGGCGCCACGGAAGGTGTCCCGCTCAGATGCTGCCCCACGCCTGGTCTCTGGTATGGGCATACGGGGAGGCGGTCACACACCGAGGGCGGCCGTCCGTGGAGTCCTGCGAGACGGGAGATCGCCTACGCAGTGATCTCTTCGCCCAGCGGCACGCGCTTCACCCGATGTGCCTGCAATGCCGGCAGTACGTCACGGGCGAAACGGCGGATCTGCTCCATGAACATCTCATGCGGCAGCACGCCGCGATTGAGGCTGATCTGGACATTGTCGGCGCCCGCGCTGTCCGCCGCGTCGATGATCCGCTGCGTGACTTCTTCTGCAGTGCCCCATGGCATCTGCTCGGCCTGCCGCTCGACCTCCGCCAATGTCAGACTGCGGAAATCCTCGCGTGCGAACTGCGCGGCACGTTGATTTTCCGGGCGCACGTAGTCGGTCGAGGTCGAGGTCGAATAGCCCGTCCGGCGCTGCAATTCGGTCTCCGTGAAATTGCCGTGGCTGAACAGCGTGCGATTGAAATAGAGGTGGTACGGTCCCATCTCGCGCACCGCTTGGGCCTTGCTGTCCGCAACATATGCACTGATGCCGAGCGAGAGATGGTCGGGAGTGATCCGGTGACCGGCCCGTTCGAGGCACCGGGCGTAATAGCGGATGATATCGTCGCGCAACCCCCGCGAGCGGCCGAGGCCGGGGGTGATCGGCAAGTCGTGCGTGGCGGCGAACTCGATCGACTCCTTGCTGCCGACGATCGGCATCCAGATCGGCGGACGGGGCCGCTGCACCGGGCGCGGCCAGATTGCCGCATCCTTGTAGGACCAGAACTCACCGTCGTAGGAAAAAACCTCCTCGGTCCAGGCCCCGACGATAATGTCGAAGGCTTCCTCGAAGCGGGCGCGCGACTGCGACAGTGGTATATTATGGACTTGGTATTCGCGCGGGATGCCGCGCGCAAAACCGGAAATCAGGCGGCCATCGGACATGCAATCGAGCATCGCCAGCTCTTCGGCGAGCCGCAGCGGCTGGTGCAAAGGTAAGAGATTGCCGTAGATCAGAAGCTTGAGCCGTTTAGTGCGCTGGACGGCCGCGGCGGCCAGCAGGTTTGGCGAGTTCATCAACCCGTAAGGCGAGCAGTGATGCTCGTTGAACCCGACGCCGTCATAGCCGAGCCGGTCGAGCTCCTCCCATGCCTCAAGATGCTCGGCATAGGTGCGAGCCGCGACTTCCGGCTTGAAATATTGCTTCGGGAGCGGATAGGGCAGTTCGTTGTCGACTTTCAGATGCTCTAACTGTTCACCATAAGCCAATAAATCGAACACGAAGACTTTCATTGTTTTCGCCTTTCATCCTCCCGCTTCGCGGGCCCCTCCCTCTCGGCGCGAGGGGCTCTTCGTGCAAGACACGTTAGGAGCGCATGAAGGGCGTTTCAATCGGAATTCGGCCTGCTCTGTCGTGCCGGTTCCCGTTTTCTTAGGAGTGGCCGGTGATGGATGAAACTGGCGTAGCGCCAAACAGTCTCCAGGGTGTCCGGGTCCTCGACCTGCCGCAATTCGAGGCCGGCCCGCGTTTTGCGACGCGCGCGAGCATGAAGCGGAGATCGATCAGATCATCGACTGGACACGGCGCCGCGACAAGCACGAGGCAATGCGCTTGATCGGCGATGCGGGCGTGCTGGCCGGCGCGGTACTCGATACCGGCGATCTGCTCAGTGAACCGAGCTTTGCGGCGCGTGGCATCATCAGACGATGCGGCAGCCGAAGGGCGAGCTGCGCATGTCGGCATTCCGGGTCCGCGTCGATGGTGCTCCTGCACCGGTCCGATCGGCCCCGCTGCTTGGCGAGCACGCCGCCGAGGTCTTTGGCAATGGCTCGGAATGAGTGCGACAGACGTTGGGGGGCTGCGGCGCGAGGTATCGTCTGAGGGGAATCTCAACCCCTGCCGACTGCGCGGCGAGGCAGGGCGGGACTGCAAACCCCAATGACAAACCGAAGGGAGGAAAACCACCATGCACCTTTGCCGGATCCTCGGCGAGGTTGTGGAAGCCTGCAGCCCGTCTTTTACACGTTAGCCGGTCAGAGTGCGGCAGCTGCTCAGACATCCGGCCCGGCGGCAGTCCCCGGGGCTAGCCGCCATTACGGGCCGCATTGGTCCTATCGTAAACATTCGCTGATCTCGGCAGTACGCCTCAGGGCCGGCCCCTCGAGGGCGGCGCATTCGATACCGGGTTCGGGAGCGGATGGGTTTCGTCCCCTCGCACCGTAGGGCAGGCTGGTCCCTGCGTTCAATTGCAATGCGCCTTGTGAGCTGGGACAGACTTGTGAGCCGCAGGATACCCGCTGGCACGAAGGCAAGCTCTATCTGACCGCGCGGCATGGCCGCATCCTGGTTTATGACCCGCAGACGAAAGAGCTCGGGACCCTCGGCTATGCAACCACTTGTTGGGACAATTTCGACACGCTTAGAGGATGTTCTTCGCCTACCCTTGCGGAATCGGGCCCGGGGTCGAGATGACCGACCAGACGGGTGCCGTCTACCGGCGCTCCCGCGGTGGCGTTCTGCGCAAAATAATCGACAGCGGCTTATTCCCATCGGCATTGCGGCCTCGCCGGACGACAGCCTCTTGGCCGTCGGCGATTTTAGGGGCGGTCGCAGGTGGCATGCGGGCTTTGCCAACGGTCCGACCCTCGGGTGCCGCAGTGCCCCAAGGATCCCCTGCGTCTGACCTCCGCGAGCGTCAGGGCCGCATCTATATCCCGGAAACGGGCCGGCCCGACGGCGTCCATTACCGCGTGCGGTTGGCGGCATCGGTGGCATTTTGCCGAACCCGGTCCGCGCGGGACCATCCTCGGCTTCCTGCCAATTCCGAACGGCG
>JAFMSA010000610.1 GCA_017353855.1 Alphaproteobacteria bacterium | reverse complement strand
CTGCAGCCCTGCCTTCAAGATGTCCGAACTGAGGAAGCATTCGGACGTTGGTCGTGAGCTTCCTGGTCAACGCAGCCTGCAGTTTCCTTTCGACTTGGGCCGGTAACTTTCGGGCTTCCGGTGCACACCGGGAGGCCCTTTCAGGGAGCGGGTAGGTTACTGCGCGGCAGCCAGAGACGGTCCACCGGAGGCTGGAGACGAACAACCCGGCGCGAGGGATCATTCTCTGTGGTTGATGGCGACGGCGGTGAGCCATGCGCCGCCGACGATCCACTGCGCATTCGGCTTTTTGCCTGCAGCCGTATCGCACGGAAGCGCTTCACTCGACCGATCCGCTGTTCGTCGGTTCGTCGAGAAGGTGCACGATATTGTCGGGCTGTCGGGCTCAAGGTCACTGCGGTCGAATTGCTCGACCGACGCGACCGGTTGAATTGTCGGCCGCCGCGTTTCGCGCGGCATCGGGCAGGCGAGTTCCGCGTCTTTCTCAACGGGATCGGGCCCGATGCGCCCGACGATCTCGACATGACATCATCGTAGATCATGTGTCCAGCCGTCGGGAGGCAGCCCCCGCCGATGACTTCCGGGCCAAGCGGTTCTGCCCGGTCCACCGTGAACACCGCCCAGACCCAGGCTCTGATCTCGAAACCCCTGAATCAGGACACCAGGCTAAAGAACCGGACTGCACAATCATCGGAAGTTGTCCAAGGACGACCCGCGCACCCGCATGCCCGCTTCAATCGACGTGCAGGACCGCCTTGCCGGCGAACTGACGATCGATAAGCTGGTGGGCAACTGTTTCGATTTCCGTCCATGAGGCCTCGACCGCGACCTGCGGCCGCAACTTTTTTCTAGCAACCAGTTCGGCGAGCAGCGTGAGGCCGGCGCCGGCTCGCTCGACGCTCATCAGTTCGTGGAACAGGGTAAGCCCGTAGAGCCGTACCCCACCGGCGGCAAAGAACTCACGGCTCTCAAAGGTGGCCTGAGGGGATTCGGATACCCCGAACGTCACACAGGTCCCACCTGGCTGCAGCATACCGAGCGCCGCACCAAGAGCTGAACCGCCGAGCGAGTCGAGGATGAGCCAGAACGGCCCGTTCGGCTTGGCGGCGGCGAGTTCGCGGCTGAGCACAACCCGTTCGCCACACCATTCGGCAACGGTGGCGCAGTATTCTCGTCGGCGGACATGGCCCCAGACCTGCGCGCCGGCCGCGGCAGCGAGCTGGCACGCGAAATGCCCCACTCCACCTGAGGCGCCATCAACCAGCACCTTGCGCCCGAGCAACAGCCCGCCCTGGCGCAGCGCATGTAATGCTGTCAGTCCCGCAACCGGCAAAGTCGCCGCCTCCGCATCCCCTACCGAATTGGGCAACGCGGCGATCGCGTGGGTGCGGCAATTGACCCGCTCGGCCCAGGCCTCGGATGGCAGGATGCCGACCACGCGAGCGTCGGTCCCCGGTCCGCTGCCATCAGCTGCCGCGGTCTCGACCACCCCGACGAAATCCCAGCCCGGCCGCCACCCCGGCTCGGCCTGCTGAATGGCGCGCCGTGTTTCGCCACGGTTGAGCGAAATAGCCGTTACCCGTATTGCGACTTCATCGCGGTCCGGATCGCGTAATTCAACCGGTTTGATCGTAAGCCTCCCTGGCGCTGCCGGATCGACGACAACCGCTCGGACCTGTCGAGGCATGCACGTTCTCCCTATTCGCCCGGATATGGTGGGATGGTCCACAAGGCGACATCATAACCCCGCCTTGTAGCTATGCGACGATGCTCTCCACAGCAGGGCGGCGAGGTTCGGGACCGGCGTGTCAAATGGTCCAGAACCGTAGCATCTCCAGGCTCCAAGTCCCCCATAACCTGTGCAGCTCGAAGGAGCGTGCATTTCTCAGAGAACGGCAGGACATCTATGCTTCCGGCTGAGGCAACCGCATGAGAGATGCGCTGGCGCGCCGGGTGAGCGCACGCAGACCAGGATCACGGCGATGCCGAAAGGTCTCGCGTGCACGGCGGTCCGCACTGCGTGCAACGACGACCGAGCACCTCATCCCGGTCCGCCCGGCTGGAAGGTCAGGGTCAGCCCGGCGATGCCGCCGGCGACGTTAAGACCGGCGTTGCCCTCAATGCTGAGCGGTTGCAGCGAGATTGAATTGCCGGAGCCGCCGACCAGCACGTTGGCGCCGACCCCGATCCCGACGGTGGCGCTCCCGCTAGCGCCCACGTAAGTCCCTGCGAGAGAGCCCGGCTCGGGATTGGTGGTCGGCGCAAGCACCGCCCAGATCATTACGGCACCCCGCGTATATCCGATGTCGACGCCGAACCTGTTGATAGTGCCGACATAGCGTTGTGGCGGGCCGCCCGCCGGAGCAAAGGTGCAGGTGACGGACCGCGAGGAGCCAAAGATAAACCCAAAGCCTCCTGCGACGTTGCACGATAGAACCCCGGCGTTCACGCCTGCCCCTTGCGGCGGCGTTCCCGGAGCGCAAGCCCCGGCCACCAGGCCGAGCGCAGTGGTCGCTACCGCGAGTTTTCTGAGCATTCCCGTCAACCTCCTGTTCCCATTCGCTCCATCAGGCCCGATGCCTGATCATTGTTAATAGCTTAACCCGGCGTTCTAACGCCACGGTTTCTTCACTATTCGTTTTCCCTCATTAATTCCTGCGCAACCCGACATTTCATCCCTCGAATCCCCGGGCGGATCGGGTGCTAGCGTTGATCCGCAGCTCCGGGCGGAGCAAGCCCGACCTGGAGCGCTGACAGGCCACGATCGCAAATAGGCGTCGAATCACATGCGTGCTGTGCCGAACCCTCATCCGTGACGCGAAAGAGCTCCAGGGATCGCGCCGAACGTCCGCTCCAGGGCTCGCCGGCCACGCCAACTTGGCTCCCATATTGGGCTGTCCGTTGTCCGGCGTGGGCGGCTGTAAGCCGAGTCCGTGCACTTGGTTGCCGCGCAGTCCGTTCACGACCAATCCTAGTCGATCAGTTACCTGCCGATACACCTCGGTCGATGGAAGTCACACCGCCCGTTGCGCCTTATTTGATTTCCAATGGACGGTTGCAGTCAGCGCAGCGACTCCAGCCGGTATGTCGATCGGCACCAGGTAGCCGCTATTCGATTTGTGCATTCGGGTCGGACGCCCGAATGAGACCCAGCCCAAACTGCTCAAACAGAGCAGCCGGCGACAACGGAGCCGAACGCCTTGATGACACCTCGATCATCGTCACAATGACCGTTGATCGTGACGTCCGGTATCGGTATGGCGAATATCGTGTCCGGCCAGCCGGCCACGGAGGATAATGCAACGATCAGCTCCGATGTGATTCCTCTTGCAGGCTCGGAAGAGGCACCCGCCTCTGTCGCCGCGGATAGGGTCAGTGTGTCTGTGGTGTGCCTTCCGC
>JAFMSA010000609.1 GCA_017353855.1 Alphaproteobacteria bacterium | reverse complement strand
GTTGGCGATCGATGTCTCGATCATTGCCATCCCGGGTCGAGTGGCGAGACGCGGTAAGGATCGTCCGCAGCCGCTGTCCACCGATCGATCTGTTCGAGGACATTGCCGATCCGGCCGACTGGCCTCTTCTGGCGGAACAGAAGACCAATCCCCGGCCTCATGGAGAGCATCGGCAATCTCGACCTAGTGCCTCCGAGGCGCCGCGTCGGAGGGCCGGGCGCGACTCGGCCGATGGCGCCCTTCGTTCAAGTCAGCACCGACCGTCCAAGTCGCTTCAGCCGAGGTCACTTTGGCGTTCTGTACGCCGGGCGAGAATTCGAGGCCGCGCTCCTCGAGACAGTTCACCATCATGCGCGCTTCATGGCCAGGACGAAGGAGTGGGCGGGTCGGACGTCCCAGCTCCAGGAAATCGTGCTCGAGATCGATGGTCATGTTCATGACCTGCGCGGCGAAAAGCCCGGCTTTGCCGCAGTCCTTCCCAATGACTTTAGCGAAGCGCGAGCACTGGCGAGCAACCTTCCGCGAACCGGGGAGCGGCATCGTCTATCGGTATTACCCAAACACCGCTTCGCGGGATCAGGTATTAGGCAGCGGTTGCCGCGGCAACAAGAAGGAGCGCAGCCGCGGCGGAGGCGAGCCGCCGAACCAGGCCACGTCGGTGCGCCGCTGGCTCAGCGACGGAACAGCGATGTCGGTCGGCCCGGCCAGGTAGCCCACAGGGGAGCCAGGGCCGACTACCATATGGCTAAAGGCAGGGGCTTGCAGGTGAAGATGCGAATACCCTCGGCCCGCTATAGGCTGGTTGACACCAGCTGGCGAAGCCTGCCGACAGAGGTCGGAGCACCCCCATGACAGGAGCGCAGATCCGCCGGAAGTCCCACGCCGCCGATCACCCGTCGCCTGGCTCTGATGGCATGTCGAGGTGTTCCCGCAGAAACCCGATGAGGCCGGTAAACCGTCAACTGCCGAAGTACCTTGTGGTGCAGTCCGCGCCCGACAGAGAGGAACATGCACAATTCGAGAAAGGACGCGCTCCTCGCCACGCCTCAAAAGCGGGGGGTCTCCGCCCGGAGGACTATGATGAAGCCTTATGTGATCTGCCACATGAACTCGAGCATCGACGGCCGCATCCTAAGCAGCCGTTGGCGACCGAGCGAAAATCGCATGACGGGGCTGTTCGAGCGCATACATGAGGAGCTCGGCGGCGGCTCGTGGCTGATCGGTCGCGTCACCGGGAGCGAATACGCCAAGGGCCAGGCCTACCCCAGCCACACGGATCACACCTACCCGCGGGAGCCCCGGTTCGCACGACGCGACGCGAAAGCTTACGGAATCGCGCTTGACGCCCGCGGCAAGATCGCCTGGGGGCGGTCCGATATCGGCGGGGACCCGGTCATCGCGGTACTGACCAAGCAGGTCTCCGACGCGCATCTGGCGGGGCTGCGGCAGGACAACGTCTCCTACATTTTCGCCGGCGAGCGGGAGCTCGATCTGGGCTTGGCGCTGGAGATTTTGAACCGCGAGCTGGGGATTGAACGCCTGCTGCTCGAAGGCGGCGGGGGCTCAAACGGGTCCTTTCTACGGGCCGGCCTGGTCGACGAGATCAGCCTGGCGATTTGCCCCGCGGTCGACGGAGCGAAGGGCGCGCCGAGCATCTTCGACTCCAGCGACAGGGATGCAGGCGCCGCGGCGCCGATCCACTCAATGACGTTGGCGAGCACCGAGGTGTTGGAAGGCGGTGTCGTTTGGCTTCGTTATCGGCTCCAAAATGGCTGAGGCGCAGCCGGCGGCAGCTGCGCCCCGCCACACGCTCCTACGGCGGCAAAGCGACACGCCGCGAGCCGCGCGACGCTAACCTTTTTTACGCGCGAGGATCGCCCGGAGAGGGCGGCCTCTATTCCCCTTTTTACCTGCGATCTTAGACTGGCACACGATAGAGTGCGTACCGTCTGTTGCCGCCGGGATCACGGAGGCCAACCAGATACAACCGGCACGCGGCCCCTTGGCGGACGCCAGGCGGATCCTCGAGGGACGCGCTTTGCGATACCGACTTTGCGCCAGATGTCTACCTGCTCGGGATCACTCATTGAAAAGCCCGTCGTGCCGCCGCGGGTGGCACCTGCTGCGGTTTGGGGGGCAGATCACGGCGCGGCGCTTGGTGCACCGCGGCCAACTCGATGGAGGTGCTCGCTTCGTCCAGCTCGACCTCCCCCGAGCCCTTCCCGCCTCAAAAGGCGGTGTGGCCGACGCCTATCTTTCGCGGCCGGACGGCCTTATCCTTGCGCTACCGTTCCCCGGTGCCGGGCGATCGATTCCTGAGGCATGTCGCTCTCTGCCCTGCTGCGGCTGAATTCGGGTCGGGCGCGATTAAATACGGAGGCATTTTCGATGGCGAACTTGCCGGATGCATGGGTCGAGGACGCCCGCAACCTGGACAATGCCGAGCAGCTTCTACACTCGGCTCATGGCATATTGCTGGAAACCCCGGCAATCGGCGATTTTCTGAGAAATGAAACCAACAAACGCATCGTCGTGGCTCCGAAGGGCTACGGCAAGACCTTTCTTCTGAAGTCAAAGCGGATACTGCTGCAGCGCAATTCGGAAAATTTGTCGTGCCTGCCGGACAATCAACTGGTGGACGCGACGATTTCCGACAGCCCGAGCCTGTCGCAAGCCGATGTGCGGCGCTTCGTCGACTATGCGTTCTGGTGCCAGGTTTGGTCGGCGGCGTTGATGGTCAGCGTCGTCAAGAGCAGCGCGAGATTCCATCCATTGGACCCTTCTGACTTCCGCTCACCGGTCATGCGGCAACTGCTGCTGTCGTCCTACCCGGTCTCGCCGTTCGATGCGCTGAAGCGGCTGATCAACTCCGAACGCGAATTTCAGCAGGCGCGCCGCTCACACGATCTAACCACGCTGATGTCGTATTACCGCCAGATCCGGCGGCCGGTAGCCGTGTTTGTCGATACGATCGACGAATATTTCGAGGGCTACGTCGACAGTGGCGACGCATCCGAGGCGGATGCGAGCTACCTCCACCGCAATAAGGATTCCCGGATCTGGGCCGTCGGTCAGCTCGGCATCTGCCGCGCGATCCGCGAACTGCTCGGCGTCAATCCGCACGTCAAGGTCTTTGTCTCGATCCGCAAGGAGGCGTTCAACAGTCTCGATTATTATGATCGAAACGCCGTCAACATCAGCAGCCTGGTCGTTCAGCTGCGGTATTCGGGCGAAGAGCTGAGCCGCATTTTCGACAATAACATCGCGGCGATGCAGCGAGACGATCTGGCGCAGCCAAGGGAAGCGACGCCGATCGCGCGGTTCATCGGCGCTTCGAACGTGATGATCGTTAATCCGATCACGAAGAAGAGCGAACCCTTTTATGATTTCGTGCTCCGGC
>JAFMSA010000608.1 GCA_017353855.1 Alphaproteobacteria bacterium | reverse complement strand
AGCGATGTCTGGCTCGATCGTTAACCAACCGGTCGCCAAAGCGGAGCCATGTGCAAATGAACCACGACCGCCCCAACGAATACCCGATCCCCAACACAATGAAGGCCTGGGTGCTGGGCAACCCCGAAGAGCTGACGCTTGTCGACAAGCCGGTGCCGCAGCCGGGGCCTGCCGAGGTGTTGGTGCGGGTGGACGCGATCGCCGTGTGCGCGACCGATGTTGAGATCCTTAAACACGGGCTGCCGGCCCTGATCGACGGCGAGCTGCCGTTTAATCGGGGCTTCACGCCCGGTCACGAGTACATGGGCACCGTCGTCCGCCTCGGTCCGACCGTCGACGAGTTCGAGATCGGCGACCGCATCGCAGTCGAGGTGCATGCCGGATGCGGGCGCTGCCAGCGCTGCCGCGAGGGCATGTATACCTCATGTTTGAATTACGGCTATCGCGATAAGGGACACCGCGCCAACGGCTTCAGCACCGACGGCGGCTTTGCCGAATACGCCGTCAACAACGTCAACACGATGGTTCATGTCCCCGACGACATGAGCGACGAGGAGGCGACATTGATCGTCACCTCCGGCACCGCGATGTACGGGCTCGACGTGATGGGCGGGATCATCGCCGGCGAAGGTGTCGTCGTTACCGGACCGGGACCGATCGGCCTGATGGGCGTCGGCGTCGCCAAGGCGCTCGGCGCCGAGCCCGTGATCCTGACCGGCACGCGCCGGCGCCGGCTCGAGACGGGCAAACGCCTCGGCGCCGACCAGGTGGTCAACGTCAACGAGCAAGACCCCGTCGAGGCGGTTCGGCACATCACCAGCGGCAAAGGTGCGCAGTACGTGCTCGAATGCTCAGGCGCACCCAACGCGCTCAACGAAGCAGCAAGGATGGTCTCTCGCGGCGGGCGGATTTGCCTCGCCGCCTTTCCCGCCGATCCGGTGCCGGTCGACCTCGCCTATCTGGTACGCAACAACATCTACGTGTTCGGCATCCGCGGCGAGGGCAAGAGTGCCACCCACCGCGCCGCGGCGCTGATGGCGCAGAAGCGCTTCGACGCAAAGCTGATCCACACTCACACCTTCCCGCTCGCGGAAGTGCCCACAGCCATCAAATACGCCCGCGAACGCATCGAAGACGCCATCAAGGTCGTCGTCAAAATCCGCGAGGGCTAGCTCATGGCCGGTTCTGTGCGTCCTTCGCAGCCAGCGGGCTTCACCGCCCCCGCGGCGGCGCCAATCAGACGCTCGCCGCTGAGCAAGCTCTACGTGCAGGTGCTGGTCGCCATAGCCCTCGGCATCCTGCTCGGCCATTTCTATCCCCGCCTCGCCGTCGATATGAAGCCCCTCAGCGACGGCTTCATTACCCTCATCCGCGCCGTCGTGCCCGTGATCATCTTCGCGACCATCGCGGCCGGCATCGCCAAGATGGGCGACATGCGCCGCGTCGGTGTGGTCGGGTTGCGCGCCATCATTTATTTCGAGGCGGTCTCGACCTTGGCGCTGCTCGTCGGGCTCGCAGTCGGCAATTTGCTGCAGCCGGGCGCCGGGCTGCATATCGATCCCGCACATCTGGACCAGAAGGCCGTCGCCGGGTACGTGACGAGTGCCAAATCGCTGACGATTGTCGAGTTCCTCTTAAAGATGATCCCCGCCAACATGGTCGGGGCGGTGGCGAAAGGGGATTTGCTCCCGGTTCTGGTCATGTCCGTGCTGTTCGGCTTTGCGTTGTGCCACATTGGCCCGCGCGGCGCACGGCTCGTTCTGCTGATCGACGATTTCACACAGGCGCTGTTCGGGGTCGTGCGTATCGTCATGTACGTGGCGCCGCTTGCCGCCTTTGGCGCGATGGCGTTCACGATCGGCAAATTCGGCTTTGGCATGCTCGCGAGCCTCGGAAAGCTCCTGGCGAGCGTCTATCTGACCTCGATCCTGTTCGTCCTGGGCGGCTTCGGGCTGATCGCGCGCCTCTTCCGCCTGCGCATCTTGAAGATTCTGCGCTATTTCAAGGACGAATTGCTGATCGCGTTCAGCGCGACCTCAGGCGAGGCGATGATCCCTCGCTCGATCGTCAAACTCGAGCGGATGGGCTGCTCGGAGGAGACCGTCGGTCTCGTCCTGCCGACCGGCTTTTCGTTCAATACCGACGGCACCGCGATTTACATGACGATGGCCGTCGTGTTCATCGCGCAGGCGACCGACATCAAGCTCTCCCTCGGCCAGCAACTGACAATGCTGCTCGTAATGCTGTTCACGTCGAAGGGGGCCGCCGGGGTGGCCGGCGCCGGGTTCGTCGCGCTCGCCGCGACGATGCCGGCCCTTGGCATTCTGCCGGTGGGCGGCCTCGCGCTTCTCCTCGGCGTGGAGCGGTTCATGTCCGAGATCCGCGCCGTGACCAACCTCTTCAGCAACATTTTCGCCACAGTCGTCGTCTCGCGGTGGATGGGCGAGCTCGACGATCAGCGCCTGAGCCTTGTCCTCGACGGCGACCCCGACGGCGATGTCGAACCCCTGGAGGAGCCGCTTGCGGCGCCGCAGCCGCAGGGCTAGCGGCAGGCGGCGACGAGCAAAAACGGCGGGCGCTGGCGCTCGTCCGCCCAGTTCGGCCGGGCTGCGATCTGCTCTTGAGTTGGCCCCCACTCCTCGACGTGGCGGAGCGCGAAGCCGCCGCGAAGAAGCATATTGATATAGCTCGCCAGGGTCCGGTGCTGCTTGATTACGCCCTTGGCCAGCCAATCCGTCGATCGCGGCCCTTCCTCGAGGTAATTGTCGACCGGCCAAATCTTGCGGCCGGAAGAAGTCGTGGACCACCCGGGCTCGGCAGGCGCGGTGAAGATCGGATGCTCCACCGAGAAAACAAGATGCCCGCCGGGAGCGAGTGAGCGGTGCACGACCGAAATCAACCGGTCCAGGTTTTTGACATAGTGGAGAGCTAACGAGCTGTAAGCGAGGCCGAATGACCCGGACGGCAGCTCGAGCTGTTCCATATCGGCGCGGGTGTAAGTGATGGCCGGGTCATCAGTGTCAGCCGCCGCTCGCGCCAGCATCCTCGCGGAGACGTCGATCCCGAGCACATGGGCAGCCCCGTGTCGGCGCGCCCAGCGGCAGAACCAGCCGAAGCCGCAACCGAGGTCGAGAACCTCGCAGGCGTGCAGGTCCGGCAGCCAGGCGCGCAATACCGGCCATTCCGGCGCCGCGTCGAGGCCGTCGACCGAGCGGGGAAGCCGGCTGTACCCGCAGAAAAACTCCTCATTGTCATAGATGTTCTGAGTCGGGGACTTCTCGCTTTCGGACACAACGCACCACCCCTCGCCGGAAAGGTCATTCCTTCCCGCGCTTTGCCGGTATCCCTATTGCGCCGGACATCTCGAGATAGGTGGCCAGTCCCCGAAAGCCAATAGTTTG
>JAFMSA010000103.1 GCA_017353855.1 Alphaproteobacteria bacterium | reverse complement strand
GATGGGCAGCACCATTGGCCGCGCCGGGTGTTCCTGCGCTGGTGCCGACAAGCCAGACGGGCGCGCTGGATTTGCTGCGAGCGAAATCGACAGCACGGCCGACAGCATCCGCATATGCCTCCGTGTGCCGCTGTCCGTTGAGCGAGGCGTTGTCGGGCGCACCGAGAATCTCGACCGCGAAGCCCTGCGCCACCCACAGCGGCAGCGTTCGGATTAGGAAATTGTCTACATAGCGTCCGATCGTACCGGAATCGGCGATCTGCACGGTTCCCTCTCCCCCCGCAAACATGACAAGGATCGCGATAGGATTTCCCGGACCAGTGAACATGACCCGCTCGCTACTTCCGCCGGCGAGCGGGATATCGGATACGACTTTCTGAGCCACAGTGTTCTGAGCAAAAGCAGGTTCAACCAGGGGAAAGAGGAGTGCTGCCGCGAGCGCCGTTCCAGTCAGCGCAGCACGAAATGACAAACGCAACCGAAACTCCCCCGTTTTCGTCATCGCGGCATTCTCCCTGCGCATTTTGACTCCGGATTATGGGCGAACTCCTAGAGCACAAGGCTCGCGGCAATGCGCGTTCCCCTCACCACAGGCTTTCCCTCCGGGATCCCGGGGACAAACGGACGCCGAGTTACCTCTGCCCGTGCTCGTGCTCCTTATGCTCTTCTTGCCGCTCCTGCTGCGGCGTTTCCTGGTGTTCTTGCTGCGCGCTCTCGTGCTTCTCGCGCTCCTCATGCAGCTCCCTATGCTCGCGGTGCTCGTGTCGCGGAGCAAGGAAATGCGGGAGAAACGGCTGCTCCGGCTCGAACGTCTCATGCGGATAGGCATATGCAGGGTAGGGCGACCCGTTAGCTCCGTATGGCCCGTATGCCGGACCCGCACAGCCTGCGAGCGGAAGCATGAGCGCGGGAATGGCAAGAAAGAAGAAGCGCATCGCCTGCATCTCCTTAGTCTGGATGGGGGTTCGCGACCGCTCTGTCTCGGATTCCGACGAAGTCGCTCGGGCAATCCGATATGATGTCGCCCGATGTTCCGAGATGATGTCGCTCGGTGTTACGCGATCATCTCGACCGGGCCGATGCCCTGCCAGCGAGAGGTTTTTTTACTGGATACGACGCGGCGGTCAAGTGGATCGGGTTGGTGAGGCCGTGCACCGGCAGAGCGGATCGTCCCCGGTGAAATAAGCGCGCAATCGGTTTCGAGAAGACCGTGGGCACCATCGTCGAGGCTTGCCCCGACCTCACGCGAGTTCCGATTGCAACCATCCATAGGCCGACACCCACCGTTCGAACTGTCTACTCCCGGATCGTGAGTCTGATCGTGGCTGGTATTGCGAGTAACACGAGCGGCAGCTGTACCGCGATTCCGGCGATGATGGCGATTGCGAGCGGCTGCAGCATCTGGTCGCCGGAGCCGCTGATCGCTGCACCCAGCGGCAACAGCGCCAGAATCATCGCAAGGGTGCTCATCGCGATCGGCCTGAGCCGGTTGAGTGCCGCCTCATGGAGCGCTTGGAGCGGCGGGGCCGTCTTCTCCAGGGCCTGGTACTCCGAGACGAGAAAGATCGCCATCTCGGTCCCGATGCCGATGATCATCACCATGCCCATCATCGCGGTAATGTTGAGCTCGACCCCGGTGAGCCATAGCCCGATGAAAACCGCGCTCGTCGCGATCAACGCGGACGCAATGATGATGACGGGCAATGTCCACCGTTCGTACAGGAAAAGGAGCAGGATGAACTCAGCCGCTGCAGCCGCAGTGAACACCTTAATCATACCGCGCACCGCCAGCTGCTGCTGCTTGTAGCCGCCACCGATCTGGTAATAGACCCCCGTAGGAAGGAGGCCCGGTTTCGCGACAACGGCCTCAACGGCAGCGGCTGTTGAACCCAGATCGCGGTCGCCGCTGATCTGAGCCGTCACGGCAACGACCTGAGCCAGGTTGTCCCGCGTGATTTCGGGCTGGCCTGGGACGAATTTGACGTCCGCGACGCTCCCCAATGGAAAGACATGTCCGTTCGGTGCTCGAATAAGCAGTTTCTCGAGCTGGTCGCGATAAATCTGTTCTTGCGGGGGATCGAGCCACAGCCTCACACCAACCGTCTCGACGGGGCCCAGATAGCTGGTGACGACCGCTCCGTGAAGATAATCGTAGAGCTGCGTTTCGACCTCGGCTGATGTGATGCCTTTCATTGCGGCTGCTGCGGGGTTGACATGGACTTCGAGTGCATCGCCCGCCGGGACCACGCCATTGTTAACCGACGCCGGTTCGATGCCTGGAACGGCGGCGATGGCCTGCGCGACCCGGTCTGCCACATCGGCCAGGATTGTGGGATCCTTTGCGCCGAGGGTAACGACGATCGGCTGGCGGCGGCCGACCATGTCGCCAATCATATCGTCGAGCAGCTGATGCGTGTCGAAGTTGATGCCCGGCACCTCGTTCGTGATGTGGTCTGTAATATCGTCCATCACGGTCCAGATCGGTGGCCGTTGCGAGGGTGGGGCGAGGCGGACAAAAAAATCGCCCTGGTAACTTTCGACTAAGTCCCCTCCAAGGCCGGCCCCGGTGCGGCGGGTATAGGTGTAGACGTAGGGGTTCCTTTTCAGAATGGCCTCGACTTCCCCCAACTCCCGGTTGGTTTCTGCGAGCGAGGTACCGGGAGCAGTGTGATAATCGAGCACGAAGCCACCTTCATCCATGCGCGGAAGGAACCCCGTGCCGACCCGCGTGTAGGCGAGATACCCGGCACCGCTCAGCGCTAATATGGCGAATCCGGCGAGGATCGGATGCGCGAACAAGGTGTGCAGCAATCTGCCGTGCGCGCGTCGCAGCCAGGACTCACGACCGTGCTGCGGGTCCTGCCAGTTGTCGAAATCGACGATCCCGCGCGCCAGCAACGGGACGATGAAAGCCGTCAGCAGGCACGAAATCACGAGCGCCGAAGCCATCGTCAGCGCGAGAAACCTGAAGAACGCGCCGGTGACCCCCGAAAGGAAAGCGAGCGGCAGAAAAATGATGATCGTCGCGAGGCTCGATCCGAACAGCGGGGGAAAGAATTCCCTCGCGGCGGGAAGCACTGCCGCACGCGCGTCAGGAAGGCCCGGAACGCCGGCACGGCGACCGATGTGCTCGACCATCACGATGACGTCGTCGATCAGCAGTCCGATCGCGGCGGCGATGCCGCCCAACGTCATGATATTGAAGGTGATGCCAAAAAACGACAGTAGCAGAACCGTGATCAGCACCGAGAGCGGGACGACAATCATTGCCACGAGCGTCGCGCGCCAGTTGCGCAGGACTGCCAGGATCACCAGCGCAGCGAAAACGAGGCCGATGGCGATCGCCTCCGCTACTGCGTTAATGGAGGACCGGACGAGATAAGTCTGGTCGTACCACTTATAGAGGTGGATTGATTTGGGCTGGGTTCGCATGAAGGCAGTCAGCTGCTGACCGACGGAGCGGGCAAGGCTCAGCGAGTCAGCGGCGTCCTGCTGGAAGACGTCGAAGGTCACCGCCGGCTGCCCGTTATCTTCGACCGACAGCCATTTAGGCACGGTGCCCATCGCGACCTTCGCTATGTCCGCGAGCCGCACGATCGCGCCTGCATTGGTTCGCAACGCAATATTGGCGACCGACGAAGCGGACGTGAATGCGTTATTGCTGATCGTCAGGTAGAGGAGGTCATTGTCTTCCAGTCGGCCCACTGCTTTCACGGTGTTTGCCGCTGACAGCGCATTACTGATTTCCGCAACCGTGAGGCCATAGGACGCCAGCTTCGCCGGGCTAACGGTAATCTGCACTTCGGGTGTCTGGCCGCCGAGCACGCCGACCCGCCTTACACCGGCGATACCGGTCAGCAGCGGTGCGATCTGATAGCGCACCAGGCGGCGCAGCTCCGCGGGCGAGCTCTCTTTCGAAATCAATGCATAAGAGACGAACGGCATGATCGCGTTCGGGCTCATCTGCAATGCGTCATATCGTGTGCCGGGCGGCAGTTCGGGCAGCTTCTGCGCGAAGGCCGCATCGACGCCCAACAGCGCCTGCCGCATATCCGATCCCCACGGGAATTCGACATAAATCTGCGCCGCACCGCGGGAGGTAGTGGAAGTAATACCGACCGCGCCGGGCACTGCGCGAGCCGCCTCCTCGAGCGGCTCGGTTACTTCAATCAGCATTTGCCGGGCCGGCATGCTGCCGCTGTCGATTTCGACCCGGATCCGCTGGAACTGGACGACCGGAAACAACCCGACGGGAAGCGTGAGGGCTGCGTAAATGCCGGCCAGGCCGAGTGCCAGCACGACGAAGAGAAGCGAGCGGCGATGATGCTCGACCCAGGCGACGAAGCTCATTGAGCTGATGCTCCGTCAGGACCGGCGAGCCGCACCCTCATCCCGTTATCGAGCTGGTGGTTTCCGGCAAGGACAAGCGGCGATGCAGTATCGATCGGCCCGTCGATGACGTCCTGGGCACCGCGAGTGGCAAGCACGCGGACCGGTACCTTTTTCGCGACCATTTCAACGGCCTGCACAATATACGGATCGCCGCTGTCGTTCACGAGGATCGCCTCGTGCGGCACCACATACCCATGGGCTTCGCCGGTAACGATGTCTGCCTGGACCGCTTCGCCGGCGAGAAATTGCCCTGGCGGCAAAGTGACATCGACCGGAACGAGCCCGGTCCGCGGATCGACGAGCCGGCCGCACAGCACCACTTTGCCGGGCACCGGCTGTTTGCCAAATGCCGCAGTATTAACCGCATCACCGACCCGTATCGCGCCCGCCTGTTCGGGCACGACACCGAGCTCGAGCATGAGGGCGTCCGGTCGGTTGAGGTCGAGTAACGCCGCGCCCTGCGCAACGACAGCGCCGGGGCTTGTCGAGACAGCCGCGACGATCGCCGGAAAAGGCGCGCGCAGGATCTGCGGGCCGCCGGCTCCCTCGACATTGAGCTCGGAAAGCGTCGCGCGGGCATCCGCTTGGCTTTTGACGGCATCGGCAAGCTGCTGCGCGGTTGCCAGACGCTGTCCGAGCATAGTGCGCGTGCGCTCGACGAGCTGGGTCGCGGCTTGCAACGCCGACTGCGCCTGGGTATAGGCGGCTGCCCCCTGCGGGGTCGGTCCGAGCCGAACCAGTGGCGCGCCGCCGGCGACCTCCTGGCCGGTGCGTACATAGATTTCTCCGATCACCGCCGAAAGCGGGGCCATGACCGTATGTCGGGCCGACGGATCGGCTTGTACGCTGCCGTTAGCCGTGATGGTTTTCGGCAGGCTGCCCTGCTGCAGCTTGGTCAGCTTCACCAGAACGCTGGGCCCTTGATCCTTCGGCTCGGCCCCGGACGCGTGTAACATCCCAGTCACAGCAAGGGCCGCAGACAGCACGAGCCTAAGCATGCGGTACCGCTTCACCATTGCGCCTCTGTTCGCGTTAGTTCGGCCGCAGGCATTCCCGCGCCAACCAATGTCGCAATCGCGACTTGCTGCTCGAGCCGGAGCTGCTCAAGCGCGACCAATTCTTGCTCTTTGGCAAGCACCGAAACGATCACGTCGACATAGCTGCGCTCGTCGATGTTGCGGGCGAGGTAAGCGTTCGCGGCCTGTGCCGCAGCAGTTCGTAAATCATGGATCTGGCGCTTGACGCTCTCTATGTGCCGCGCGATCAGCGCCGCGTTCGCCAGCATGGATTTCACTTCCCCCCGGGTGGTGGCAAGCCGGGCGGTGAATTCTTCATGCAATTTCTGTCGGGTAGTCCTTTCGATCGCGATCTGGCCTTGGTTGCGGTCGAAGATCGGCAAGTCCATCGTGATTTGCGGCCCGGCACTGAGAACGTCGGTGGTGTCCCGACCCCCGGTCGCGCCAAAGACGAGGGCTGGAAATTGCGCGAGGATGGCGGCGCGGACCTTCTCCTCCTGGGATAGGTAACCAAGTTGCAGAGCGATCAAATCCGGGCGCCGGTCGCCAAGAGTGGGCAAAACGGCATCGACGGCCGGGGGGTTGACCGACGGCAGGTCCACCCGGCTATCGAGGGGCAACCGAACGTCCGGGGTAAGCCCCAGAAGCAAATCGAGATCGCGGCGCCGGGTTTCTTGCTCACGCTCGAGAGTGTCCAGCTGCTTTTTCAGGTCGGCGAGCGCGGTCATCGCCGGTACAACGTCTGTGAGGGTCGCATTGCCCTGCGTCAGCGCCCGCCGCTCGCCGGCGAGCCGAGCTGCGAGCACTTCTCTGGTGTGCTCAAGAAGCCGGCGCTCGCGTTGGCCCTCGACCAGGTCGACAAAAAGTAGCCGCGCTTTGCCGATCGTTTGCCATTCCTGCCACAGCAGGCTCGCATCGACCTGCTGCGCCGCTGCGTTAGCTGACCGACGCCTCGCCGATAGCGTCACAAGCGACTTGATGTCTTCGGTCAACGTCGCGGTGATCGCCCCCGTTGTGCCCGGCCCGCCAAGAAGGAAGGCATAGCCCGCACCGAGCGACGGGTTCGGCAGAATCCCGGCTTGCAAGACCTGGGCGGCGGCGATCCCGCGCTCGGCGCGAGCCGCCTTCAGGTCGGGGTTGTTGGCCGCCGCGAGGAGGCCGACAGTCTGGAGGGAAAGCGGCTGCGGCGCGTCGCCGAATTCGAGATCGGACAGGTGTTCGATCAGCCCCGCCTGGCGATTGAGGGGCAGGGGCGCGTAGCTCTGGCAGCCCTGCAACAACAAGATCGTAACGTTCGCCCATGTCAAACACTTGCGTGCGGTCATAGCCCCGCCGTGCATTCCCTCGTGGCCTCGACGATCGCCGATGCCCGATTGTCGCGTCATTTCCTAAAGATTGGGAATTTGTAACTTGACCGGGATCGGGCGAGTTCCTCGTGTTTGCACAGAGCCAAGGAGAG
Source organism: Alphaproteobacteria bacterium (assembly GCA_017353855.1). Taxonomy (GTDB): domain Bacteria; phylum Pseudomonadota; class Alphaproteobacteria; order ATCC43930; family CGMCC-115725; genus AP-15. The sequence goes on along the minus strand of JAFMSA010000103.1, from coordinate 3,177 downwards.
GCGCGTCGCAGTGTGAAGATCCTCGTTATCGAAGATGATGTGGAGACGGCCGAATACCTGGTAAACGGGCTACACGAAGAAGGCCATCTGGTTGCTGGCGTTGCGTCCGGCAACGAGGCTCTTGCAACCGCTATTGAGGAGGATTTTGACCTGCTAATCGTCGACCGTATGATCCCGGGGTTCGACGGGCTACGGCTGGTTCGCGCCCTCCGCGCTGCCGACCGCCATATGCCGGTGCTGTTTTTGACTGCGCTCGGCGGGGTTGAGGACCGGGTTTCGGGCCTGCTGGCGGGCGGCGACGATTACCTGGTGAAGCCGTTTGCTTTTTCTGAGCTGTCTGCCCGAGTTGCGGCCTTAGGTCGCCGGCCCCGGGCTGCAGCAATGGAAACGAGCTTGCGGGTCCATGACCTTGAAATCGACCTGTTGTCCCGGACCGCCCGCCGGCGCGACGAGCCGATCGAGCTGCAGCCGCGCGAATATCGGCTTCTCGAATATCTGATGCGTCATGCGGGTCAAGTCGTGACCCGCACGATGCTGCTGGAACACGTCTGGGATCTCCATTTCGACCCGCGCACAAACGTCGTCGAAACCCACGTCAGCCGTTTGCGCAGCAAGGTCGATAAAGGTTTCGGCCCGCAGCTCATCCATACCGTGCGCGGGGCCGGCTACTGCCTGCGTGCTCCCCGCTAGGCTGCTGCGCACCTCGAGCTTTCGTCTAACCCTTGCTTACGCAGGGTTGTTCGGGGCTTCGGTGCTCATCCTGTTTGGCGTGATCTACTGGGCAACGGACATGTACATCACCAGATCGCTCGATGCCGCGATCGACAGCGACTTTGTCGAACTTGGAAATACCGTAAATGCCGGCGGGCGGGCGCTCTTGGCGAGACAGATCCACGAGCGGCTCCGCCAAATGCCGCGCGGCGCTATGCACTATCTGTTAGAGGATCAGGACGGTAACGTCATCGCCGGGGATCTGCCGCGGTTTGCCAAGAGTACAGGGCGGTACGATCTCAACGTGCATGAAGCCGATTCCCGAAGCCGACATCAGCGTGGGATTCGTGCCCGGGGTGCGGCGCTGTCGGGCGGCGATTATCTGATGGTCGGTATAGACGCGCACCCTCGCGATGAAATGCACGAATTGATCCTTCGTGCTTTCGGCTGGGGCTCAGGAATTACTCTCGTGCTCGCCTTCGGCGGTGGGGCACTGCTGAGTAGCAGCCTGTTGCGTCGGGTCGAGACGATCAGCCGCGCAGCCCGGGAAATCATGTCAGGCGACTTCGCGCAGCGTATCCCGGTCCGCGAGGCCGACGATGAGTTCGACCATCTCGTGACCAGTCTGAATGCGATGCTCGACCGCATCCAAAGCTCAATGGAAAGCGTGCGGCAGGTATCGGACGATATCGCTCATGATTTACGAACGCCGCTAACCCGGCTTCGGCAGCGTCTTGAGCAGGGGCAGCGGGCGCGGTCACCCGAGGAGTGGCACTCCGCGGCCGCCGGGTGCATTGCCGAAATGGATGCGATTCTCGAAACGTTCGGCGCGCTGCTGCGCATTGCTCAAATTGAGAGTGGCGCTGCGGTCCGCCATTTTGGCGAGGTCGATCTGTCGGACGTGCTGCGCACAATGGCCGAGGTCTACGAGCCAATGGCCGATGAAAAGGGGCAATCCTTCACAGCACAGATTTCATGTGGCCTGACGGTCTGGGGCGATCGTGAGCTGGTCGGCCAGATGCTCGCAAATATTATCGAGAATGCGATGAAGCACTCGCCGCCGGGCGCGCGGATCGGCCTTGAGACAACGGTATGCCCGACCGAGATCAACGTCGCGGTGACCGATAGCGGCCCGGGAATACCGGCGGATGAACATAGGAATGTTTTCTCGCGCTTTTATCGGCTCGAGAGCAGCCGCAGCACACCGGGAAGCGGTTTGGGGCTGAGCCTCGTCGAGGCAATCGCCAGATTGCACCGGGTGAGGATCGACCTCGCGGATAATGACCCGGGATTGCATCTCAATTTGCGTTTTGCTCCAGTGGGAGCGGCCGAGATCGCCGGTTGCACACTCGCTGATCGTGCGCAGGGAACCTGACAAAGGCGTTGCGGCTATTGCCCGGTCGGTCGTCAACCCCAATTCGATGCAGTTCAAGATTCGCATTGTCAGGCTCCGCTCGTTGCTAGCGTGAGAATGCGCACGAGAACAAGCCCGGCCGCGACGAACAGATAGGCGCGGAGCACAACGAGCCATACCCGGTTCAGCGCGGTCAGCCGTCGCGCCGGCAGTTGAGTCAGCGAGGGCATCCGCCAAGTATTCCGCAATGACGGGTCGGCCGCCCCGACGCGCTCTTCGACAGGACGACGAAGGCCGCTGACGGTGAAATAGATGACGAGTGCCGTCAAACCGCCGCCGATAAGGACCACGTGATCGTTTCACTGCCAATCTCGGTAGCCCGGTGACGCTCCGACACCGATATCTTGCGCTTATCGGCGCGCTCGGCGAACCAGGCGGATCGCCGGGAGAAGGGCGCTGGATGCGGGGCGCAAGCCACAGTGCCGGCCGCTGATAGGGCTGCACCCCGGGCTCGTTCAACTGCCGTCGAAATACTGGCCGACCTGGCGCAGCGAGAGCCAATCCCCGCCGCGGACACCGGCGACCTGAGAAAGCACAACCTAGCCGCTCGCGAAGGCGCTGCGACTGGCCGACACGGGCTCGCATTGCGAGGCCATCCTGAAATGATAGGCACAATCATATACTTTAGTTAACCAGTCCGCTTGATATTCCCTTGGGCTGGGAAAGGTTTCCTAGAGTAATCCCGGAAGCCGATAATGTGAGTTTCAACGCAAGACGCCGTGTCATCTTGATGACATCGGTGTGGCACTCGGCAGTCAATGCCGGATATTCTTTGACAATACCAACGAGTCTCGATGGAGTCGTGGGCATTGGAGCAAAATACGGCTCGCCCCGCAGAGGCTCCTCCCGTTTTACTGAGCCAGTGGTCGAGGCCGAATAACGCAGCTCCTTTGGCAGGGACCACTACACAGTCTGCACAACGAAGGGGAACCAGATGGATGTGAAGAAATTAGTGCTGATGGCGTTCTTGGCCGCATTTGTGAGTGGGACCACGGCTCCGGCCTTGACCAAAGTGTTGGGGTTTAATCACGCTGCCTACGCGCAGGACGACC
>JAFMSA010000607.1 GCA_017353855.1 Alphaproteobacteria bacterium | reverse complement strand
ACATTCATCGCAAAATTCCACGGGGAGACCGCCGATGCCCGCCACGCTTCGTCCGCGCCGCAGTTTCCTCTATATGCCCGGATCGAACCCGCGGGCGCTGGAAAGGGCCCGCAGTTTGCCCGCCGACGGGCTGATTCTCGATCTCGAGGATGCGGTTGCCCCGCAAGAAAAAGAAAGTGCGAGGGCGATTGTCACAGCAGCACTTGCCGAGGGAGGTTATGGCGAGCGCGAGGTCGTGCTGCGGGTCAATCCTCTCGACACGCCCTGGGGCTATGCCGATCTGGCGAGCGCGGCGACGATGCCGATTGACGCGGTGCTGCTGCCAAAGGTTGAGGGTGCCGAACGGCTGCGTCTGAGCCTGTCGCTGCTCGATGCTCTGGGAGCGCCGGAGCGGCTTGCGTTGTGGTGCATGCTGGAGACGCCGCTCGGGATCCTCTATGCGCGCGACATAGCCGCAGCGAGCCCGCGGCTTGCGGCACTTGTGCTTGGCACCTCTGATCTGACCAAGGACCTGCACGCGCTCGCGACCAGGGATCGCCTGCCGCTCTTGACCTCACTCGGCCTCGCGATCCTTGCTGCCCGCGCCTACGGCCTGGCGGTTCTTGACGGCGTGCACCTCGACCTTGCGGATGACGAGGGGTTCGCTGCGTCCTGCCGTCAGGGTCGGGAACTCGGCTTTGACGGCAAAACCGTGATCCACCCGAAACAGATTGCCGCTGCCAATGCCGCTTTTGCGCCGAGCACGGAAGAGATCGAATGGTCGCGGCGGATTATCGCGGCGCATGCCGAAGCGGTTGCCGCCGGCAAAGGGGTTGTGCTCGTCGACGGCCGGCTGATCGAAAACCTGCATGTCGAAAACGCGCGCCGGATCGTCGCGCTCGCCGAGGAGATCAGGCGACTGCGACAGGGCTAGCGGTCGCGCCGCCAATCGCCTGCGGGCCGGACGGGCCCCCCCGTTTGCGTGTCCTTGCTTGGGGCGCCCTCCGGCGGCGGGCCGCCCATGCTCCTGGAGACGAAGCCGGCCCCGATCGGGAGCGCATCCTCGACCCGGGCGCGAGCGTGTCCTGCCGGGGTGGACCGGGAGGTTTGGCGATCCACAGGGGGCTGTTTATCAGCGGGGGCCGTTGAAAGCCTGTCGGTCGAGCGCCTGCGGGCCCGCGGGCATGCCGGTCCTCCCGGTTGCGTGCCCTCGTTCCGGCAGTGCTCCCGCGCCGGGGGTCTCGTCTTTTGGCGCTGTTCGGGCAATCGGCGCCGGCGAGGCTGTGCTTCAGGCAACGATTGAATTGCAGACAAGCTCACGGGGGTGCGTTGCGCGCGGAGACGAGAGTCTCATCCTGAGCCCGCCGGGTGCTGCACTCCCGGCTGCGCCGCATGCCAGCAGTTTGAGGCCTGATCGCGAGCCGGGCGTGTTGTGGGGCCCTACCCGCCGAGATGGCGCCGGTTGCGCCGAAAGCCGAATGTCGCCCCGGCCTTGCCGCGCGGCAACCGCGCCATGGCTTCGGGGACGGTCCGCCGGGCTATCGCGCTGCTTGCGTCGGGGTAATTACTTAATCTGCGGCTGGAATGTCATTACGCCATCCATAAGAGAGGGTTGTGTGCCGTCGGGACCCGCGGCGGGCGAGTGCCGGCCCTGCACGGGCGTCCGTTGACACTCTCCGGCACGCGGTCTAATTCACAATGGTCCACTGCTTACCCTCCATCTCTGAAGGGAGGGGTTTTGGTGTAGGCCGGAAGGCCGCGGGTTGCCAGCCCAAGTCGAAAGGAAACTGGAGACTAGGTTGACCGAGAAGTTCACGACCAACGTCCGGATGCTTCCTCAGTTCGGACCTCTTGAAGGCAAGGCTGTAGAGGAGCCCCGGGACGGGTCCCAAACGGGTCTTGCCCGAACGCTGCCTGGCAACATGGGCGAGGGGAGCTTCTGCTCACAGGGCCCTTGCGGGCACTCGGCTGCGCGCTCGTCAGGGATGAGGATATCCGGCAGGGGATTGCCGTCCGCTGCGGGCTTATTGCCAATTCGGCTCAACAGAGAAAGGAGCGCGCCGCCTTCCTGCCCTGAAGGGCGAGGTTTCCGGCGCAGAGAAAAATTTCGATGAGATCCGCCGAACGGCCGCTCTCGCCGCACCTTCAGGTCTACCGCTGGCAGCTCACCTCGGTCCTGTCGATCCTCCACCGGGCTGCCGGCATTGCGCTTAGCGCCGGCGCGATCGTGCTCGTATGGTGGCTGGTGGCTGCCGCCTCCGGTCCGGACGCCTATGACGCCGTGGCGGATTTTCTCGGCTCCTGGCTCGGGCTGCTGCTGTTGTTCGGGTGGACGGCGTCATTGTTCTACCATTTATGCAATGGCATCCGTCACCTCGTTTGGGATACCGGATACGCGCTCGACCTCAAACATGTTTATGCCGGAGGTTGGGTTGTCCTTGCTGCGGCCGGGGTGCTGACCCTGATCGCCTGGGTGGTCGGGATAGAGAGCTGGGTTTCCTGACATGACGGCGTCGCGAATGCGCTCGCCGCTCGGCCGCGCGATTGGACTGGGCTCGGCGAAAGAAGGGGTCGAACATTGGTGGGTGCAGCGCCTCACCGCGGTCGCGCTGGTGCCGCTGACGCTATGGTTCGTAATCGCGCTTGTCGGCTCGATCGGGGCCGATCTCGAGTCTGTACAGAACTGGATAGGCCGCCCTCTGCCTGCCATCCTCCTGGTGCTGTTGCTGATCGCGACTTTCTATCATATGTCCCTTGGGTTGCAGGTCGTCGTCGAGGATTATGTCCATGCCGAGTTCGCCAAGCTCGGCCTCATCATCGCCGTCCGCCTCTTCTGCTTCGCCTTTGCGGTCGCCGGCATCTTCGCCGTGCTCAGCATTGCGGTGGGGACAAGCTGACTGGGGAGTTCCGTGATGCCCGCCGCCCAGAAGATCCCGCCTGCCTACCCGATCACCGAGCACTGCTACGACGTCATTGTCGTCGGTGCCGGCGGCGCCGGGCTGCGGGCGACATTAGGGATGACCGCCGGGGGGTTGAAGACCGCCTGCATCAGCAAGGTCTTTCCGACCCGCAGCCATACCGTCGCGGCGCAGGGGGGGATCAGTGCTGCGCTCGGCAATGTCGCGGCGGACGATTGGCGCTGGCACATGTACGACACGGTCAAGGGATCCGACTGGCTCGGCGACCAGGACGCGATCGAATACATGTGCCGCAACGCGATCCCCGCGGTCATCGAACTCGAGCATCTCGGGGTGCCGTTCTCGCGGACGGAGGAGGGACGCATCTACCAGCGGCCGTTTGGCGGGCATATGAGAGATTATGGCGAAGGCGAGCCGGCGATGCGGGCCTGCGCCGCCGCCGACAGGACCGGTCATGCGATCATCCACACGCTCTACCAGCAATGCGTGCGCAACTATGCGGAGTTTT
>JAFMSA010000606.1 GCA_017353855.1 Alphaproteobacteria bacterium | reverse complement strand
CTGATCCCCGGTTCACTGTTCAACGAAGCCGGGCTTGCCCTGGCAGTCAACGCCGCAGTCGAGCGACTTGAAGCCGCTTATGCCCGGCCGGCGCGGCCTCATGCCGCCCACCCCGCCACGGAGCCGGCCGGTGCAGGAGAGCCGATCGCAGCGGCGACCCCGACGCGATAGCGGGTTCGCGCAACACTGTGCAAACGCTCACGATGCGCGACTTTCCGGACCGGCCCGGGCGCTCGCCCTCCGCACTGGCTACGTTGCGAATGGCGCAGCGCAACTTCCTGGAAATTTGGGAAGACGTGTTTCGAGTGGGAAATATTCTCCCACCGGCTGCCGCGAACGCTGCTGGTGTGCACCGGATACCGTCGGCAGCGCCTTTGTCGAACACCACGACAGCTTCGAGAGGAAAAGCCCGCAAATGCGCCACGGGCTCGCGCCGCTCCCGGGCGACGGCCTGTTTCTCAGCGACGGCGATACCTGGCGGCGCCGGCAGCCGATCGTTGCACGTCTCGCATTGGCCGCTGTTTACCCGTCTGATGGTTCAGACCGCCAGCGAGACCGCCAAGCGTTGGGCCAGATCCGGCCCCAAGCAGCCCGTCAACGCACTCACCGAAATGGCGGCATTGACGGCGGAAATTATCTGCCGGACCGTGTTCCGGCGGCAGCTCGGGGCCGAGCATGCGTCCGAAATCGTCGCCGCCTTCGACCGTTGGCCGACGCTGCGTATCGCTCAAGAACCTGGGAAATAAAGCGATACTCCATTTCGCGCAACCCCCATCATCTGCCACCTCCGCGTACCCAGGTTTGAGCATGGCACCCCCTTCTGAAAGCTTCTGAATGGAGGAGGACAATGCTAACGGGCGCCTCGTTCATTATGTCGAGTAAACAGATCAGCCATCAGTGAAAATCGCGCGCTGCACACAAGTCCAGAATAAAGGAGTGAAACATTGGCAAGGTTCTTGACAAGACCCAGATAGCGCCCGTCGCCACGCGCGAATGCTGCTCCGAGAGCCTTGCCTCCGTTTTAGTTTTAGTGGTCAGGCCAGGCGCAGCCAGGCTTCGACGTGGCCTCTGCGATCCTGAAGAGACAGCCCTGCGGCCGCGAGGCGGTCGCGGATGTCGGCGCAGGCGACGTTGCCGATGACCTGTGGGTGGAATTCGATGATGGCGACCCGCAGGCGCTCGGTCAGACTCTCGTTCTCCGCAAAAAACCTGTGCTCGCCGCCCTCTATGTCGATCACCAAGCTGTCGAACCTGAGGCCGGTCTCTCGCTCGACCCGTTCGACAGTTGTAGTCGGAACTTCAATTTTGAGCCGCCCGATGCGGACCGTCGACCCGCCTGCAATGGAAGGGTCGCGGCGATAAAATATCGCCGCGGGCGCCCGTGAAATAACCTCTTGACGGACCATAAACCCGCAACCGTTGCGGTCACGATTGGCTTCGAGATAGGGAACAATGAGGGGGTGCGCCTCAAAAACGACGTGTCGCCGAGGGTCTGCGAGACGCCGGTTCACCAAACAGGAAATTACTCCTAGGCAACCGCCAAGCTCGAGCACCGTGGCATCCGAAGGGATATGCTTTCTGGACAAGACGCGTTCGGGAACTTCATAGCGATGCAACAGGAAGCGAGCCCGAAATTCTGGCGTCGACAACGCCAGAGGGATTTCGAAGCGCAAGCCTTGGCATCGGTATTCTTGGACAAAGCGGTCGAAGACATCGCCGCCCAACCGCAACAGGCGGTGAGTGATCGCTCTCTGGGCATTGCGAGCAAACGCGAGGCTTCGATCAATCAGCGAGAGTTCGACCGCCGATCCCGCACTCGGATTCGCGAGAACTCGATCGACCAGTTCCCGGAGCTGAGGCAGCGGGGGCGGCTTTTCGAGCACCGGCAAGTTCGCGCGGCGCATAACCCGGATCCAAGCCATATTTGCCGTTATCAGGATCACCCGAATGCCGCGGGCCTGAGCCGCGCGCGCGACCTGCATCGCCACGTGCTCGCCGAGCCCCGTGCAGTCGGCGAGCATCAGATCGGGGAGAGCTGTCTCGATGGATCGCGCGGCCTCGCCCGGGGCATAGGCGCAAGTCACCTCGTGGCCTTGTTCGCCAAGCATGCTTTCAGCCCGGTCGCGCGTATCGGGATCGTCGGTAAGCAATAGAATGCGAGCCATTCAACCGACGGCCATCAAGGGGCTATCGCCGAAACGGGCGAGCACCACGAAATCCGGGATCGGCCGGTTCAAACTCGATTGCCGCCGCTCATCAGCACCCGACCGTTGGCGCGCTGGGGTTCGGGACCAAGATTGAGGCGCGACGCCCGCGCCTTGAGGTCATGGCCAGACTCAAAGAAAGGTCTGCGAGTGGGCCCCTGGACGGTGGCATCCTCACGGCGCTCGTGCGGTCGCTTTGGTACGCCGTACTCAGCCGACATTCCCCGGATCCCCCAGTTGCGAGGTCTCGGTTATCCCCTCCTTCGGGCGTTCTCGGCAAGGCGGAATCGCCATCTTCGATGCTAGAATATCAAGGGTTGAAAGACAAATTGCGCTCGACCGGGCGGGCCGAATGATGGCAATCACCGAGGCGGTCATTGCGGCGTGGCTATCGACAGCGTTATTAGCGACCCTTGGCGTGATCCGCTACTGGCTGTCGGTCCGCACGCTCTCCCCCGTTGCCGATCCACCATCGGTGGCAATTATCGTCGCAGTGAAAGGCGCGGGCGCGCGGTTGCCAGACTTTGTCGATGCCCTGCTCAGACAAATTTATCCCTCTTTCCGCGTCGTTATGGCGGTCGAATCGCGGTCCGATCCCGCATTCGCTGCGCTGAAGCCTCTCGCGCACGACTCCGGCGGCCGGATCGAGCTGGTGATTGCAGGAGAGGCTTCGCAGTGCGCCCAAAAGGTACACAATCTGCTTGCTGCGCTCGCCACTTTACAGCCGCAGGACCGGGCGGTCGTTTTCGCCGATGCCGACATCCTGCCGTCGGCCGATTGGCTGCAACAGCTCATAAGGCCGATCGCCCTCCGCCGCGCGCGAGTGACCAGCGGCTACCGCTGGCAAATCCCGGCCGATCGCAAATTGGCAAGTCGGATTGTGGCGCTCGCCGACATGTCAATAGCCACCGCCGCGCGCGATTCGCGGTGGAACTTGTGTTGGGGCGGCTCGACTGCGATTGAACGCGGCCTGCTGGATGCTCTCGATCTGCCGAACCGATGGGCTCGGGTCGCTAGCGATGATCTGACGCTGACAAAAGCACTGCGGATGGCCGGTATCCCAGTCCACAGCACGGCGCGGGCGCTGGTGCCGAGCCCGGTGTCTTATTCGTGGAGTAGCGTTTTCTCTTTCGGACGACGCCAATATTTGCTGGTGCGCTACTACGCTCCGCGGCACTGGCTACTGGCAGGGTGGACGCTCTGT